>JAVHSF010000029.1:0-35947 GCA_036172035.1 Gallionella sp.
TTAATGAAATTATATATAGCAAGAGTCTGTTACCGTATTTAAGTGGATACCCCACAAAAATTTTCTCATCCAACCCTAGATTGCATATAGCCCAAATTGATAAAATCAGGCATCAACTTTATTTTAATAAACGAGAGTCGAATTCAAACGCACGAATAATCGTTATTTCAACCTTTGTGAAGGCCTTGTGATTTGGATTAAGCACTATATTTTTAGCTTCTTGCAGGACGGATGAGGGGACGATCATGCCAAGATAATTTCCGTCCATCACAAAATTATCGCCAATTCTTACCGCTGCATTTGACCCTGGCAAGGCATCCCATCCTTTAGGCAAATCCTCAACTTCATGTGAGCAATACAGGTTGCGTACATCTGGAAGATCAAGCCTTACAAGAACAAGGTCGGATGGAAGAATATCTCCTGTATGTACCAGTTTTTCCATTGCTGCGATTTCTGGTGTCATGCCAGCATACACAGCAGCGATGCCTGGTGAATTCCATCTGCCACCAGCCAGTCTTGCACCACTCCCTGGGCGATCGAGCGCAAACTGCTTTTTGGCAATGCGCCAAGCATGCATTAGACAGCGCCCCCATAAGCAATAGAGGCAAGCACCTTTCTGACTTCGCCTGCACCCGTTTCTGTATCCAGCATTGAAAGAGGGGTGTCATCACCGAAAACAAGATTTTTCCGCAACAACCACATTTTCGCTTGCTCTGCATTACCAAAAACTTTTTCTGCTGTATCTTCAATAATTGCAAGCCGTTCCAATCGCTCAGACTCGACCTGGCCAAGTAACGAATGATTTTTTATTTTTCGTTCTGCGGTTGCTGGTGACATCCCTATTATTTTTGCAAATTGCGCGCGTGGCATATTGAAATACTCACTGGCCATAACCAATACGCGCGGGCTAATTCCTTCGCGGATTAAGTTAATCCTCGTTCCTGCATCAGAATCAGCTACGGATGAACGCCATTTTTGAAAATCATTTAGAGTGGCGGCAGTCATACTTTTCTCCGTTATCAATTGATTGTTTATTATATATCAAATGACAAAAAAGTTTCTGCCAAGGTGTTTTTTTGGTTTTATCCCAATCTCAAAGCACCAAATGAACGGGCTGATTCCAATCTGGATCAGTCCGTTTTATCTCTCGTTTTGTCTGTTGACCAGGCGCGTTGTTCGGGTGTCTTGTTTGATGCGGCGACGTTGCTGGCGGGCAGCCGCTCAAAACAATTTGCTATTGAGCAGCATATGCGTGGCGATGCTGGCGGCGTAGCCCAGCGCGATTACGGGTGTCCACTTGAGGTGCGCGAAAAAGGTGTAAGTGCCGCGCGCCTGTCCCATCAGCGCCACGCCAGCCGCCGAGCCGATGGATAACAGTGAGCCGCCGACACCGGCAGTCAGTGTGACCAGCAGCCATTGGCCGATGGACATGTCAGGTTGCATGGTCAGTACGGCGAACATCACCGGAATGTTGTCCACGATCGCGGAAATCATGCCGATGGCGATGTTGGCATTGGTCGCTCCCCATCCGCCATAAAGAGTTTCAGAGAGCATGCCGAGGTAGCCGATGAAGCCCAGTCCGCCGACGCACATCACCACGCCATAGAAAAAGAACAGCGTGTCCCACTCGCTGCGCGCGACCTCGCGGTAGATGTCGAACGTCTCGTGGCTGTCAGTTTCGGAGACATTAGCTTGCTTGTTGGTGGTTTTTTTCAGGTAGTAGGCGAAGAATTTCAGCAGCGCCATGCCGGTCAACATGCCCATGACCGGGGGTAATTCCAGTACGCTATGGAACATTACCGCCAGCGCGATAGTAAACATGAACAGGGCGACGACGGTCAGCGCACCTTTTTTCATGACGACCCGCTTGCCGCCACCGCTGGGTCTCTCGTCGGGTACGAAAAAGTGCATGATCGCAGCCGGTACCAGGAAATTCACCAACGAGGGTACGAACAGATGGAAGAATGTCCAGAAACCGACTACGCCGTTGCTGGCGCTGATATTTTTCTGCCAGACCATGAGTGTGGTGATGTCGCCGAACGGGCAGAACGCGCCGCCCGCATTGGCGGCGATGACCAGATTGATGCAACCCAGTACCACGAAGCGCGGGTTGGCTTTTCCGACTGCCATGACCACCGCGCCCATCAGCAGCGCGGTGGTCAGGTTGTCGGCGATGGCGGAGATGAAGAAAGCCAGTATGCCGGTCACCCAAAATAGCAGACGATAGCCAAATTCCTTGCGGATCAGCCACGAACGCAACGCCTCGAACACATTGCGCTCGTTCATCGCGTTGATATAAGTCATCGCCACAATCAGGAACAGCATCAGTTCGGCGTATTCCTCAAGATTGTGACGTAGTGCGATCTCGACGATATGGGGTATCTGGTGAGACTGGTAATACCAGGCGATCAGCGCCCAGATCAGGCCTGCGGCCAACATCACCGGTTTGGACTTGCGCAGGTGGGAAAATTCTTCCGTCATCACTGCCAGATAGGCGATGAAAAACAAAATGACCGATGTCACGCCTACCCAGCTGGAGGTGAGGTCGAGACGAGTAACGGTTGCGGAGGAGGCGTGTGCAAAAAGCGGCGTAAAGAGCAGTGCAAGCAGCAGGGTAATGCGGTACATCAGTGATCCTCCAAATATTTCGGGACAAAATAGCACAGATTCATACAAAACGCTGCGTGTCGCTGTGATGCTGATTTGGCGCGTCATGCTGTTGAATTTTCAGAATAACCTTGACGATACTGCGCATTCCGCTATAATCCGCGCCCCTGATTGAGCCGATGGTCGGTTCTTCAGCCTTGCTCCACCGTCTCGCATGACGGGGGGCTTCAATAACCACAAGGAGATGTAATGCGACATTACGAAATCGTGTTTATCGTGCATCCCGATCAAAGCGAGCAAGTACCCGCGATGGTCGAGCGTTATCGCACATTGATCACATCCAAGGGCGGTCAAATTCACCGTCTGGAAGATTGGGGTCGTCGTCAGTTGGCCTATGCCATTCAAAAAATTCACAAGGCGCACTATGTGCTGATGAATATCGAATGCGACCAGGAAACTCTGGATGAACTGGAACACGCGTTCCGCTTTAATGATGCAGTGTTGCGTCATTTGACTGTCAAGACAAAAGTGGCCGTCACTATTCCTTCAGCAATGATGAAGGAAGACAAGACTCGTTCAATGTTGGACGAAGAGGTTGGTCAAGACAAGGAAGAAAGCGTAGAAGCGTAATCATCTGAGCGTAATGGGTTGTTACGGATGTAGCGTCAAGTATTTTTGACGCGGCAAATAACCGATTAGGCTATACAACGACATTTAAGAAGGAAATATCATGGCTCGTCCAGCAGCTAAAGATGACAAGAAAAAGCGTTTTTCTCGCAATAATCTGTTCAAGCGCCGTAAATTCTGCCGCTTCACAGTCGAGAAAATCGCAGAAGTAGATTACAAAGATGTGAATATCCTCAAGGAATTCATTTCCGAAAATGGCAAGCTGATTCCGGCTCGCATTACCGGTACCAAGACACGCTATCAGCGTCAATTAAGTACTGCCGTAAAGCGCGCGCGTTTCCTGGCTTTGCTGCCCTATACTGATTTGCACTAGGAGTATCGGACATGCAAATAATTTTGATGGAAAAAGTCGTCAACCTGGGTCAACTGGGCGACGTGGTGAATGTAAAGAATGGTTATGCTCGTAACTTCTTGATTCCTCAGGGAAAAGCAAAGCGTGCAACGACAGCGAATCTGGCTGAGTTTGAAGTGCGCCGCGCTGAAATCGAAGCGGCCGAACAAGCCAGGTTGGCTGACGCGCAAACTCGCGGCGAAAAGCTGGCTGGTTTGACGCTGCAAATCACGCAAAAAGCGGGTGTGGATGGCAAGCTGTTCGGTTCTGTCACGACTGCGGATGTCGCAGCGGCACTGGCCGAACAAGGTTTTGTTGTTGACAAGTCGCAAGTGCGTATTGCTGAAGGTCATCTCAAGACGGTGGGCGACCACCCGGTGAGCGTTGCGTTGCACAGTGACGTTGCGGTAGAGATTATCGTTTCGGTACTCGGCGAACACTAACGCAATCGGGTGCGCGCAGGTGGGCATGGTCGAGCCTGCGTTACCGCCTGAATCAAGTGTTGCTTGGCAGTAAAAAAAGGACTGGTGACAGTCCTTTTTTGTTTTCGTCATTCTCTGGCTGGCAAGGTAGAATGAGCCACGTTTTTTATTGACCTGTTTAATTTATGCAAATTTATTCCAATTCAGATACGCAGCTAGACCAGATAAAATTGCCTCCCCACTCGGTGGAAGCCGAGCAATCGGTATTGGGCGGATTGATGCTGGAATCCAGCGCATTGGATAAAATTGCCGATCTGATTACCCAGGACGATTTTTATCGTTTCGAACACAGGCTGATTTATCGGCAGATTGTGCGCATGAGCGAACTGGCGAAGCCGGTGGATGTCATCACTGTGGCCGAAAGTCTGGAGATTGCCGGTGAACTCGACAAGGTGGGCGGACTGGCCTATCTGGGCAGTTTGGCGCAGAACGTGCCTTCTGCCGCCAATATCCGCCGTTATGGTGAGATTGTCCGCGAGCGCTCCATCATGCGTCAGCTGGTGGAAGTCGGCACGGATATTGCCGACAGTGCCTACAATCCAACGGGGCGGGATGCGGCGCAATTGCTCGATGAAGCGGAGGGCAAGGTATTCCAGATCGCCGAGGCGGGCGCGCGCGGCAAGCAGGGTTTCATGTCCATGCCGCCGTTGCTGACTCAAGTGGTGGAACGTATCGAGACGCTCTACGGGCGTGAAAACACCAGCGATGTTACGGGTACGCCGACCGGTTATACCGATCTGGATCGCATGACTTCCGGCTTGCAGCCGGGCGATATGATTGTTGTGGCGGGGCGACCCAGTATGGGCAAGACCGCTTTTTCGATCAACATCGCCGAAAATATCGCGCTGGAAAGCAAGTTGCCGGTGGCTATTTTCAGTATGGAAATGGGTGCGGCGCAGCTTGCGATGCGTATGCTGGGTTCGGTCGGCAAACTGAACCAGCACGATTTGCGCTCGGGCAAATTGCAGGATGATGACTGGGGGCGTTTGACTCATGCGTTGGGCAGGCTCAACGATGCGCCCATTTTTATTGACGAATCAGCCGCTTTGTCTTCACTGGAATTGCGCGCCCGTGCGCGCCGTTTACACCGCCAGCAGGGTAGTTTGGGGCTGATCGTGGTGGATTATTTGCAACTGATGAGTTCAAACGCGGGCAAGGCCAGCGAAAATCGCGCCACCGAAATTTCCGAAATTTCCCGCGCATTGAAGGGCTTGGCAAAGGAACTGCAAGTTCCGGTGATGGCGTTGTCCCAGCTCAACCGGAGTCTTGAACAGCGCCCCAACAAACGTCCGGTGATGTCCGACTTGCGCGAATCGGGTGCAATCGAGCAGGATGCCGATCTGATCCTGTTCATTTATCGCGACGAGGTTTACAACTCAGATTCGCCCGATAAAGGCAAGGCTGAAATCATTATCGGCAAACAGCGTAACGGTCCAATCGGCAAGGTAGAGTTGGCTTTCCGGGGCGAATACACGCGCTTTGACAATCTGGCATCGAGCGGTTATTAGTCTCGTGAAAGCATTCATATTCATGGTGTGATAAATTTGCACGATAATGTTTGAACTTGCCCCGTGTTTCCGCTACAATGCGCGCTCTTTAAATAGGCGCGTAGCTCAGTTGGTTAGAGCGCTTGGTCGACATCCAAGAGGTCGGTGGTTCGAGTCCACTCGTGCCTACCAAATAAAACAAGGAGTTAGAGTGTAATTGCTCTAACTCCTTTTTATTGTCCGCGTTACCTGTACAGCAAAATCAATCGGCTTGAAATTTGAGGTCGTTTGCGATGCCTACACCATCTTCTTTAGTTGATACAGCTTTTCCAGCGCATCTCTCGGGCTCAGTTCGTCGGGCTGTATTTCGCGTAATGCCGCCAGCAGCGGATGTTCTTCCGGCTCTTCGATTTCGATTCTTCGTTGATCGAACAGGTCGCCTTGCGGATTCTGTGCGGCGCTGTTTTGTTCCAGCACGCGCAGTTGTTTTTTCGCAGTGCGGATGACTTGCGGCGGCACCCCCGCGAGGGCGGCGACTTGCAGGCCGTAACTCTGGCTGGCTGCACCGTCGGTGACGCTGTGCAGGAACACGATGCTGTGCTGGTGTTCGATGGCGGACAGATGGACATTGGCGAGTTGGGCGAATTCGTCGGCCAGGCGCGTCAGTTCAAAATAATGTGTGGCGAACAGGGTGTAGCTGCGGTTTTTTTCCAGCAGGTGGCGGGCGATGGCGTAGGCCAGGGCGAGGCCGTCAAAAGTGGACGTGCCGCGCCCGATCTCGTCTACCAGCACCAGGCTTTTATCGGTGGCGTTGTGCAGGATGTTGGCGGCCTCGGTCATCTCTACCATGAAGGTGGAGCGGCCAGAGGCCAGATCGTCCGACGAGCCGATGCGCGTGAATATCTGGTCTATCTCGCCCAGCACCGCGTCCTGTGCGGGTACAAAGCAACCGACATGCGCCAGCAGCGCGATGATGGCGACCTGGCGCATGTAGGTGGATTTGCCGCCCATATTGGGGCCGGTGACCAGCAACATCTGGCGCGCATCGGAAAGCTGGGTGTCGTTCGCTGTGAACTGCTCAACCTGAGATTCCACTACCGGATGGCGGCCTCCTGTGATGCGGATTTGCGCCGTATCGGTGAACTGTGGCGCGCTGAAATTCAGCGTGATAGCGCGTTCTGCGAAAGTGGCGAGTACGTCCAGTTCGGCGATGGCGGCGGCGATGCGTTGCAGGTGCGGGACGGATGGTGCGAGTTGTGTCAGCAAATTTTCATAGAGCAACTTCTCGCGCGCCAGCGCCCGCTCGTTGGCGGAGAGTGCCTTGTCCTCGAAGGCTTTGAGTTCCGGCGTGATATAGCGTTCGGCATTCTTCAGCGTTTGGCGGCGGCGGTAATCGTCTGGCACGTTGGCGGAATGCGCGTGCGTTACCTCGATGTAGAAACCGTGTACACGGTTGTATTCCACCTTTAGCGTGGTGATGCCGGTACGCGCCCGTTCGCGCGCTTCCAGTGCCAGCAGGAAATCGCCGCAGTGGGTCTGAATTCCCCTGAGTTCGTCCAAATCCGCATCAAATCCGTCGGCGATTACGCCGCCTTCGCGCAGCACGCTGGAAGGCTCGGCGCGCAATGCGTTCTGCAACAGGGCGACCAGGCGGGCATCCGTCTTGATGGCATCGGTCAGGCTGGCGAGCAGCGTGGCATCGCAACCGGACAACACGGCGCGCACTCGCGGCAAGGCCAGCAGCGTGTCGCGCAGGCCGGACAAGTCGCGAGGTCGGGCGCTATTTAGTGCAATGCGCGCGGTGATGCGTTCCACGTCCACGCAGGGTTTGAGGTGGTCATGGACGGGCAGATAGATTGCTTGCGTGGTATTGAACCCATCCCTACCCCAGTCCTCTCCTTGAAGGGGAGGGGGCGGCAGGGAAAAAGTTGCTTCTTTAGCGTGTTCTCCCCTCTTTAAGAGTGGAGAACCAGGGGGGTGTGTTAATTCATTCACCGCTTCCAGTCTTGTACGCAGCACGGCACGGTCACGCAACGGATGGTGCAGCCAGTGGGACAAAAGCCGACTACCCATGTTGGTCGCGCAGGTATCGAGTAGCGACAACAGGGTCGGTGCGGGATCGCCGCGTAGCGTTTGGGTGAGCTCCAGGTTGCGCCGCGTCGCGGCATCCATGCGCACGAATTGATCCGCGTTATATACCTGCAAGCTGAGGATATGGCTGATGACCTGGCCTTGGGTGAGTTTGGCATAGCCCAGTAATGCGCCCGCCGCTTGCAGTCCTGAAGTCAAATTTTCACAGCCGAATCCGGCCAGATCGAGAGTGGCGAATTGCTGGCACAGCCCGCGCCGTGCCGTATCCAACTCGAAGTGCCAAGTGGGTAGCGGCTTGCAAGCCGCATGGTTGCAGGCTGGCACGTCACTGTTTTCCGCGTATAGGATTTCTGAGGGTTGCAGCCGTTCCAGTTCGGCGCTTAGGTTGTCGGTATCCGTTTCGCTGACAAAAAATTGACCTGATGCCAGATTCATCCAGGCCAACCCCAGCTTGCCGTGGCGTTGATGCAAGGCCAGCAGCAGGTTGTCGCGCTTTTCTTCCAGCAAGGCCGAATCGGTGACCGTTCCCGGCGTGACGATACGCACCACACGGCGCTCTACCGGGCCTTTACTGGTGGCCGGATCGCCGATCTGTTCGCAGATCGCGACCGAAACCCCCAGCTTCACCAGGCGCGCCAGATATTGTTCGGCAGCATGGTAGGGGACACCTGCCATCTTGATGGGCTGGCCGTTGGACGCGCCACGCTGGGTCAGCGTGATGTCAAGCAGTTTTGCGGCGCGCTCGGCATCCTCGAAGAACAGCTCGTAAAAATCCCCCATCCGGTAGAACAGCAGCATGTCGGGATATTCTGCCTTGATGCCGAGGAACTGCTGCATCATCGGCGTGTGCTTCTCGATAGCGGTCGCTGGGGAGGACGCTTCAGCCATTTGTCAGGCTTGGCCTTTCAGTGCCGGGGTCAGGTGGGGGGCGATAACCCGCAGCAGTTGCGGGTGTATGTCCGGGTTGCCCGCGCAGATGTGTCCGGTTTTGAGGAAAGTATCTCCGCCCGACAGATCGCTGACCATGCCGCCTGCTTCGGTAATCAGCAGCGTGCCAGCAGCGATGTCCCAGATGTGCAGGCCGGTTTCGAAGAAGCCGTCATAACGGCCAGCCGCCATCCAGGCCAAATCGAGTGCTGCCGAGCCGGGGCGACGCAGGCCGGAAGTTTGTTGCATCAGATCCTTGAAGATGCCGATATAAGCGTCCATATGATCGAATTTTGTGTAGGGGAAGCCCGTGCCGATAAGGGCATCTGCCATATGAATGCGCTTGGTGACGCGCAGGCGCTTGTCGTTGAGGTACGCGCCGCGTCCGCGTGTGGCGGTGAACAGTTCATTTTTGGTCGGGTCGTAAATTACGGCTTGGGTGATGATGCCTTTGTGTTGCAAGGCGATGGACACCGAAAATTGCGGGAAGCCGTGCAGGAAGTTGGTCGTGCCATCCAGCGGGTCTATGATCCAGACGAAATCGGATTCGCCTTGACTGCCGCTCTCTTCTGCTAGAATCGCATGGTCTGGATAGGCTTCCAGCAAGGTCTGGATGATGGTTTGCTCGGCGGCTCTATCCACGTCGCTGACGAAATCCGCGTGGGATTTTCTGGTGATGGTGAGGTGATCTACCTTGTCGGCACTGCGATAAATCAGGTTGCCGGCGCGGCGGGCGGCTTTGACTGCGATGTTGAGCATGGGATGCAGGATGGGTTGCATGAGTACGACCTTTTTAATGAGCTGTGAGAATTCAGCGCGCATTTTAGTTGGAATTGGGCTTTGTATAAACAAAATCCTTGCAGCGCTGAATTTATTTGCACAAAAGGTTGAATAAATTCACCGCCGCCACTCGGTCAACCCGCCTGCTTCGTTGTCTGTAATCGTTCTTTTCCCATTGCTTTTTGCGGGGTATATTTTTTGAGTAAATTGAATATTTTCAATAACATACGAGTGGTTTTAAGCCACACCTCGCATCCGGGTAATATCGGTGCTGCGGCACGCGCGATGAAGGTGATGGGGCTGGGTCATTTGTATCTGATCAATCCTCGTCACTTCCCCGATGCGCAGGCCAGTGCGATGGCTGCGGGGGCGGACGATGTGCTGGAAAATGCGGTGGTATGCGCCTCGATTGATGAAGCCTTGCGCGGCGTGGTGCTGACGGTGGGGATGACGGCGCGAATGCGCGATATTTCCAATGAGATAAAAAGTCCGCGCGAGGCCATGCCGCTGGTGTCGCAGCAGGCGGCTACACAGCCGGTGGCGTTGCTGTTCGGTACGGAAATGTCCGGATTGACCAACGAAGAGGCCAGCCGCGCGCAGATGCTGGTGAATATTCCATCCAATCCCGATTTTTCATCGCTCAATCTGGCGGCGGCGGTGCAGGTGATGGCATATGAACTTGGCGTTGCCATGCAGGGCGTGTCGGCTGTTCAACGACAAAATCAGCCCGCACAGCCCGCCGCATATGAACAGGTCGAGGGGTTGATGGTGCATCTGGAAAAAACCTTGCTTGAGATTGGCTTTTTTACCACCCAGAATCCGGCGCGCATGATGCAGCGCTTGCGCCGATTGTATGCGCGAGCCAGGCTGGAAGCGGATGAAATCAACATTCTGCGCGGCATATTGAGTGTGACAACCGAGTACAATGCGCGCCTCAAAACGCGTTACCGGCAGGATAATAATGTTCAGGAACCTTAAAGAAGATATTGCCAGCGTATTTGCCCGCGACCCGGCTGCCCGCACCACTTTTGAGGTGCTGACGTGCTATCCGGGTTTACATGCCCGCATGGGGCATCGCATCACAAACTGGCTATGGCACGCCAATCTCAAATGGCTGGCGCGGTTTTTGTCGCACTGCGTGCGGGGGCTGACCGGCATCGAGATTCATCCGGGTGCTTCCATCGGGCGGCGTTTTTTTATAGATCATGGTATGGGGGTGGTGATCGGTGAAACGGCAGAGATCGGTAACGACGTGACGCTGTATCACGGCGTGACGCTGGGCGGTACTTCCTGGCGGGAAGGCAAGCGTCACCCGACGCTGGGTAATGGCGTAGTGGTAGGGGCAGGGGCGAAAATACTCGGACCGATCACCATCGGCGCAGGGGCGAAGATTGGTTCGAATGCGGTAGTCGTGAAAGATGTGCCAGCGGGCGCGACGGCGGCGGGAATTCCGGCGCGGATACTGGATGAAGAGAAGAAAAAATCGGCTGGTTTCAAAGCGTATGGCATGGGAAATGAACAGAATGATCCGGTTGCCAAGGCGATACATGGTTTGTTGAGCCATAGCGTGACGGTGGATCAACGCATTGATTTTATTTTGCAGCAACTCGAAAAGATGGGCGTGAGTGTCGAGGAGGAGCGTGCCACCGCCGAGAAATTTGATCCCAACCACCTCAATAATATAGTTGATTAAAACACTTGGTTATTATATTCTCCGCATCTCGGATAGATTGTTTTAATGAAATTACTACCTGTTGAAGGACAAAAATGCGATTAACGACTAAAGGGCGTTTTGCGGTAACAGCAATGGTTGATTTGGCAATGAACGGTGGTAAAGGTCCAGTCACCTTGTTTTCGATCAGCGAGCGCCAGAAAATTTCGCTTTCTTATCTGGAGCAATTGTTCGGCAAGTTGCGTCGCAATAATTTGGTTGAAAGCGTGCGTGGCCCGGGCGGCGGATATTACCTGGCGCGTGTCGCATCCAAAATTACCATTGCTGAAATTGTGGTGGCGGTTGACGAGCCATTGGATGCGACCAATTGCGGCGAGAAAGGCAATTGCCACGATGGCAAGCCTTGTCTGACCCACGAATTATGGATGGGGTTGAATAAAAAAATTTATGAATATCTGTCGCTGATCAATTTGCAGCAGCTGGTGGAGGGGGGTAAGCAAGACACCGCTGGTTTTAAGGCAATCAAGATGAGCGGCAAGGTTGGCGGCTGATACGTCATCCATCCCGGTTGGCAAGTCATAAAGTATAGAAAGTTGACAAAGCAATGAAATTACCAATTTACATGGATTACTCTGCTACCACGCCAGTTGATCCGCGTGTCGCCGAAAAAATGATCCCTTATTTGTGCGAAAAATTCGGCAATCCGGCCAGCCGTTCACACGCCTTTGGTTGGGTGGCGGATGAGGCGGTGGAACTGGCGCGCGCACAGGTCGCTGCGCTGGTCAATGCCGACCCGAAAGAAATAGTCTGGACTTCCGGCGCAACTGAGTCGAACAATCTCGCGCTCAAGGGCGCGGCACATTTTTACCAGGGCAAGGGCAAACATATCGTTACCATGCGCATCGAACACAAGGCGGTGCTGGATTCGGTGCGCGAACTGGAACGCCAGGGCTTTATGGCGACTTATCTCGATCCCGAACCTAGCGGACTGCTGGACATCGAGAAGCTGAAAGCGGCTTTGCGTCCGGACACGATACTGGTGTCCATCATGATGGTGAACAACGAAATCGGCGTGATTCAGGACATCGCTGCCATCGGTGAGATATGCCGCGAAAAGGGTATTTTGTTCCACGTAGATGCAGCGCAGGCGACCGGTAAAGTGGCGATAGACTTGCAGCAGCTCAAGGTGGATTTAATGTCGTTTTCCGCGCACAAGACTTATGGCCCCAAGGGTATCGGCGCACTGTATATCCGCCGCAAGCCGCGTGTGCGACTGGAAGCGCAGATGCACGGCGGCGGGCAGGAACGCGGTTTCCGTTCCGGCACGTTGGCGACGCACCAGATCGTCGGTATGGGCGAAGCGTTCCGCATCGCCCGGGAAGAAATGGTGCAGGAAAACGAACGGGTGGGTAAGTTGCGCGACCGTTTGATGAATGGTCTGATGGCGATGGAAGAAGTGCATATCAATGGCGATATGCAACATCGTGTGCCGCACAACATCAACCTCAGTTTTAACTTTGTCGAAGGCGAATCGCTGATCATGGCGATCAAGGATGTTGCGGTATCCAGCGGTTCTGCCTGTACCTCGGCCAGCCTTGAACCCTCATATGTGTTGCGTGCGCTGGGGCGTAGCGATGAACTGGCGCACAGCTCGATACGTTTTACAGTCGGACGCTTTACTACAGAAGAAGAAGTGGATTACGTCATCGAACTGCTGAAGAATAAAATCGGCAAGCTGCGCGAACTGTCACCGCTTTGGGAAATGCACCAGGATGGCATTGATTTGAACACTGTGCAGTGGGCTGCACATTAATCACAGGATCGTGGATTGAGGATTGAGGATCGGTTAAAACCGGTTTTGTATATCCGCACTCCTCGCTCCTCAATTCTAGGAGTTGAAAATGGCTTACAGCGAAAAATTATTGGATCACTACGAGAACCCGCGCAATGTGGGTACGATGGACAAGAACGACGACGAAGTCGGAACCGGTATGGTCGGCGCGCCAGCCTGTGGCGATGTGATGAAGTTGCAGATCAAGGTTGGCCGTGACGGAATCATCGAAGATGCCAAGTTTAAGACTTATGGCTGCGGCTCGGCGATTGCTTCCAGTTCATTGGTGACAGAATGGGTCAAGGGCAAGACCGTGGATCAGGCTTTGCTGATTAAAAATACCCAAATCGCCGAAGAACTGGCGTTGCCACCGGTTAAAATTCACTGCTCGATTCTGGCGGAAGATGCCATCAAGGCAGCGGTTGCGGACTACAAGGCCAAGCACGACAGCAATGTAGAAACGGCTGCCTGCACCGGCAGTTGCTGAACGGAGAACGTTCATGGGCGTGACTTTGAGTGTGGCAGCGGCTAAACATGTGCAAAATTTTATCGCCAAGCGCGGCAAGGGGCTGGGGTTGCGCATCGGCGTGCGCACCAGCGGTTGTTCCGGTATGGCTTATAAGCTGGAGTTTGCCGATGAACTGGATGAGGATGATCTGCAATTCGTCAGCCATGGCGTAACGCTGCTGGTGGATGCCAAAAGTCTGCCTTACATAGAAGGTATGGAGCTGGATTACACCCGCGAAGGGCTGAATGAAGGCTTTAAGTTCAACAACCCCAACGTCAAAAACGAATGTGGTTGTGGCGAGAGTTTTCAAGTTTGAAGCAATCAACTGGTTTTAATTTTCAACACAATTATTTTCAATTGTTTGGGCTTGCTCAGTCTTTTCAACTCGATAGCACAAAGTTGGAGTTTCAGTATCGCGCCTTGCAGGCGCAGGTGCATCCCGACAAGTCAGCCCATCTGGGCGAGGCGGAACAACGTGTCGCGATGCAGCAATCCACTCGCGTCAACGAGGCTTACCAGACGTTAAAGAGTCCGATAAGGCGTGCGCGCTATCTGTTGTCGCTGCACGGCGTGGATACCCAGGAAGAAACCAACACGGCGATGCCGGTGGATTTTTTGATGGCGCAGATGGCGTGGCGTGAAGCACTGGAAGATGCCGTCCAGGCGCGGGATGTTGCAGCGCTCGACCGGCATGAGGCGCGTATGAAAGTGGAAACGCGCGAACTGGAGGCGCAGCTTGCGGTTAAAATTGATACCAATCAGGATTACGCGTCCGCCGCAGGCCTGGTGCGCAAGCTGCGTTTCATGGAAAAACTCGCGGAAGAAATTGATTCCGCTTATGACACTATTGATAGCGAGTAAGTGACGAGTGTAAGCAGCGAAAAGCTATCAATCACTGACGATTTACCACTTACCGCCCACAACCATAAAATGGCACTTCTACAGATTTCCGAACCTGGCCTCAGTACCGCACCGCACCAGCACAGGCTGGCGGTGGGGGTAGACCTGGGTACGACCAATTCGCTGGTGGCGACCGTGCGCAATGGCATCAGTGTGGTACTCAACGACGAGAATGGTCGTGCCATGCTGCCCTCGGTGGTGCGCTATGCGGCGGACGGTTCAGTGACAGTGGGCGAACTCGCACAAGCCGAGCAGAGTGTTGATCCGACCAATACCATCGTGTCGGTCAAACGCTTCATGGGGCGCGGAATCAAGGATGTCGGCGATACCAGTCGTCTGCCATACCGTTTCGTTGATACCCCTTCGACTGGTTCAGGACAGGGTGGCATGTTGCAGCTGCGCACTGTGGCGGGGGTGAAAAGTCCGGTCGAAGTGTCGGCAGAAATTCTCAAGGTGCTGCGTGTGCGTGCCGAAGCCGCGCTGGGTGGCGAACTGGTTGGCGCGGTGATTACCGTACCCGCCTATTTCGACGATGCGCAGCGTCAGGCGACCAAGGATGCGGCCAGAATCGCCGGGTTGAACGTGTTGCGTCTGCTCAATGAACCGACTGCGGCGGCGATTGCCTACGGGCTGGATAATGCCGCCGAAGGGGTTTATGCGGTGTATGACCTGGGGGGTGGCACGTTCGATATTTCCATCTTGCGCCTGACGCGCGGCGTGTTCGAGGTGTTGTCGGCAAACGGTGATTCCGCGCTGGGCGGCGACGATTTCGACCAGCGCATTCATTGCTGGTTGCTGGAAAAGAACGCCCTCTCCGCACTCAATCCGCAAGATACCCGTTTGTTGCTGACCCAAGCCAGGACGGCCAAGGAACAACTCACCGAGCATGACCGGACGCGCATCACGGCGGTGTTGTCCGACGGGGAGGTCGTGGACAACGTGCTGACTCAGGCCGAGTTCCATTCCCTGTCGCACAATCTCATCCAGCGCACTTTGCAGCCGCTACGCCGCGCTTTGCGCGATGCCAAGTTGAGCGCGGCAGACATCAAGGGCGTGGTGATGGTGGGCGGTGCGACGCGTATGCCGCATGTGCAGCAGGCAGTGGGCGAATTTTTTGGCCAGATTCCGCTGAACAATCTCGATCCCGACAAGGTCGTGGCGCTGGGTGCGGCGATCCAGGCCAATTTGCTGGCGGGCAACCGCAGCGGCGATGAATGGCTGTTGCTGGACGTGATTCCGCTCAGTCTGGGTATCGAGACGATGGGGGGCCTGGTTGAAAAGATTATCCCGCGCAACAGCACGATTCCCACCGCGCGTGCGCAGGAATTCACCACCTACAAAGACGGTCAGACCGCGATGAGCATCCATGTGCTTCAGGGCGAACGCGAGTTGGTGAGTGATTGCCGTTCTCTGGCAAAGTTCGAGCTGCGCGGCATCCCCGCGATGGTGGCGGGTGCGGCGCGCATCCGCGTCACTTTTCAGGTGGATGCCGATGGTCTGTTGAACGTATCGGCGCGCGAGATGGGTTGCGGGGTGGAAGCGGCGATTGTGGTCAAGCCGTCATATGGCTTGAGTGATGCAGAAATCACCCGCATGTTGCAGGATTCCACACAACACGCGCAGGACGACATGCAGGCGCGCGTCTTGCGCGAACAGCAGACCGAAGCGAACCAGTTGCTCGAAGCCGTACAACATGCGCTGGCGCAGGACGGCGAATTGCTTGAGCCAGCGCAGCGTAGCCATATCGAAGCGCAGATGACGGCCTTGCAGGACAGCTTGAGAATTGAGGATCATCTCGTGCTGAAACGTGCCGTGAACGCATTGAACGAGGCGACCGTCAGCTTCGCTCAGGCGCGTATGGACAAGAGTGTGGCGGGTGCGTTGGCAGGCAAAAATATTTCGGAACTGGAGACAAAATAATGACGCAAATCATCGTGTTGCCGCATCAGGAACTCTGCCCCAAGGGCAAGTTGTTCAATGTCGAACCCGGGGTTTCACTCTGTGATGCCTTGTTGCAAAACGGGGTGGAAATTGAACATGCGTGCGAGAAATCTGCCGCTTGCACCACCTGTCATGTGATCCTGCGTGAAGGCTTTAATTCGCTCAAGCCCGCAGCAGAAATAGAGGAGGATTTGCTGGATAAGGCCTGGGGGCTGGAATCCACCTCGCGCCTGTCCTGTCAGGCGGTCGTTGCGGATCAAGACCTGGTGATCGAGATTCCGAAATACAGCATCAACATGGTCAAGGAGTAATGCGATGAAGTGGATAGACGTGCGCGAAATCGCCCGGGAACTGGCCGAGAAACACCCGGAAATTGACCCTCTTACCGTGCGTTTCGTTGATTTGCATAACCTCGTGGTCGGCCTGGATGGTTTTGACGATGACCACGGCCATGGCGGCGAAAAAGTGCTTGAAGCGATACAGGCAACCTGGATAGACGAGGCGGAATAACATGTGGCGGCGCATCCCCAATAACTGGTTGTATCTGGCCGGATTCCTGTTTGCCAGCGGACTGATGGGCTTTGGTCTGTACCTGCAATATGTCAAACATCAGGAGCCGTGTCCACTATGCATGGTGCAGCGAGTGATTTTTATCGCCATTCTGGTGCTGTTTCTGCTGGCCGCAACACATGGCCCGAAACGCCTGGGCGCGCGTATCTACGCTGGGCTGATCGTGCTGCTTTCCCTGTCGGGCGTGGCGGTCGCTGCGCGCCATATCTGGATACAGCATTTGCCAGCCGATCAGGTACCCGCCTGCGGGCCGGGTCTCGACTACATGCTGGAAACCATGCCGATGTCCAGCGTGCTGAAGGAATTGCTGCACGGTTCGGGTGAATGCGCGGCCAAGGGCTGGAACTTCCTTACCCTCGGCATCCCCGAATGGTCGCTGCTGTGCTACCTCGTACTCGGTTTTTGGGCGGTGCTCATTGCGCTGCGGAATGGCCGTTAGCATCCGGGTGGCATCAACCCTCAGATAAACCGCATTTTTTCAGCCCTGCTCGAAGCGCTTAAAACCCTGTTCCATTCCAGAATGTTGGTGTTGATTCTGTGGCCGATGCGGCTCTTGGTGGCATCGTGAGTGGGGGGGGCGTGTATTGGGACTGGGTCACCCGTATCAATCTTCCATAACTGCTGCACGCCCCTGGAAAATAGGGCGACCGTTCAGGGCATCGCGTTTTGCTGGTCGGACGTTACAGAAATCTGTCCAGCAACTTGCGGCTGTGAGCATCCAGTGTTTCGATGTCGGGCAGCAGAAAGGATACGCCGTGTGCGTCGGTGACAAGCAATGCCGTGTGCGACAGGCGGCGGATGTGATCTTCCCCTGTGAGCCGCAATTCGGCAGCGCCGCGATCCGTTTCCACTTGCCAGGTGCTGGGCGTGGCATAACTGGAAACGTGGCGGATGCGGCTTATTTTGGGCGTGAATTCACGGCTCGCCAGTTCTTCCAGAATCAGCCCCCGCGTGGTTTCCGGCAACTCGGCGAGCGTGTTTATCCATACCTGTTCATGCCCGTCGCTGCCGGTCAGGGACACCCCTTCATCGGGTGAGGAAAGGGGGAAGGCGCGTACCGGAATGACTCCCTCGTGCGTCTCGCCGGTGCTGGAAAGCAGCACCAGACGGCCGCTTGAATCTCTCGTTAAACTGAAATTATTCATTATTCATGTGCTTACCTTGTTTTCGGCGCGCACGTTGTCGCCCGCATCGCTCATGTCGGTATCCACGTTGCGCGCCTGTGCCTGATACAGGCGGTAATAGTGACCTTGTTTTTCCATCAATTCGTCGTGATTACCGATTTCGACGATTTCGCCCTTGTCCATGACCACCAGACGGTTGGCCTTGTGCAGGGTGGACAGGCGGTGGGCGATAGCGATGGTGGTGCGTCCCTGCACCAGATTGTCCAGCGCCTTCTGGATTTCCTGCTCGGTTTCGGTATCCACCGAGGCGGTGGCCTCGTCGAGAATCAAAATTCGCGGGTCTATCAGCAGTGCGCGGGCGATGGAGATGCGCTGGCGTTCGCCGCCCGACAGGCCTTGTCCGCGTTCGCCGACCAGCGAGTCGTAGCCGTGCGGCAGGCGCAGGATGAATTCGTGCGCGTGGGCGGCGCGGGCGGCGGCGACGATTTCGGCGCGGCCAGCATCCGGTTTGCCGTAGGCGATGTTTTCGGCGATGCTGCCGAAGAATAAAAAGGGTTCCTGCAACACCAGTCCGATGTTGCGGCGGTATTCGGCGATGGGCAGGGCGCGGATGTTGACCCCGTCCAGGCTGATTGCCCCTTCGCTGACATCGTAGAAGCGGCACATCAGGTTGACCAGCGTGCTTTTGCCGGAACCGCTGTGGCCGACCAGTCCTATCATCTCGCCGGGCGCGATGCTCAGATTCAGGCCTTTGATCACGGCGCGATTGCCATAACGGAATCCGCCATCGCGTATTTTGATGCCTCCGGCCACCTGCTCCAGGTGAACCGGGTTGAGCGGCTCGGGTACGCTGGAGACATGATCCAGAATGTCGAAGATGCGCTTGGCCGCCGCCGCCGATTTTTGTGTCACGGAAACGATGCGGCTCATAGAATCGAGGCGCGCGTAGAAGCGGCTGATGTACGCCAGAAACGCGAGCAGCACGCCGACGCTGATCTGGTCGTGCGAGACCAGCCAGATGCCGAACGCCCACACCACCAGCAGGCCGATCTCGGTGAGCAGCGAGACGCTGGGCGAGAACAGCGACCAGATTTTGTTGATGCGGTCATTGACTTGCAGGTTGTGCTGGTTGGCGGCACGGAAGCGTTCCGCCTCGCGCCCTTCCTGGGCGAACGCCTTGACTACGCGGATGCCGGGGATGGTGTCGGCCAGCACATTGCTGACTTCCGACCAGACGCGGTCAATTTTTTCAAAGCCGGTGCGCAGCCTGTCGCGTACGTTGTGGATCATCCAGACGATGAAGGGCAGCGGCAGCAGGGTGGCCAGCGCCAGCCACGGGTTGATGGAGAAAAGAATCACCGCCGTCATCGCGATCATCAGCACGTCAGTGGCAAAATCGAGCAGATGTAGCGACAGGAAGACGCAGATGCGGTCGGATTCCGAGCCGATGCGCGACATCAGGTCGCCGGTGCGCTTGCCGCCGAAATACTCCAGCGAGAGGTTGAGCAGATGCTGATAGGTGAGCGTGCGCAGATCCGCGCCGATGCGCTCGCTGACCAGCGCGAGAATGTAAGTCTTTGCCCAGCCCAACCCCCAGGCCAGCAGTGCCGAACCAAGCAGTCCGGCGAGCAGCCAGGCAACCAGGCCGAAATCAATCGGCACACCGTTCTGGTAGGGGATTAGCACCTTGTCCATCAGCGGGATGGTGAGATAGGGCGGCACCAGCGTGGCGGCGGTCGAACCCAGCATCAGCAAAAATCCGCTGAGCAGTTGCCACTGGTAGGGTTTGGCAAAACGCCACAAACGGAACAGCGTCCAGGTCGAGGGGGGCGCATTGAGTATGTTGCTACAGTGCGGACATTCCTGGCTGTCGTCGGAGTACGGGGTCAGACAATCCGGGCAGCATTCCGCTGCGGCGCGCGGTACGGCGATGCCGCCGGGGAAACCCGCGAGTTGTTGCTCGAACTGCTTGACGAAGCGGGTCGCCTGCGCGTCGCGGGCGAGCGTGTAAAACCAGCAGGCCAGCCGCAGCTCGCCATCAAATAGCTCGATGCGTCCCACCCCGCCATGATCCTGGCGCCGGATGTGCAGCCCGGCACGGTAAGCGTATTCGCGGGCGTTTTCTGGTGAGTTGGCAAAACCCAGCAGCCGACGATCGGTAATCAGCAGCAAGCCCTGTGAAAAATGCAGGCGGGCATCGAGGTTGATTTCCAGCCAGCCTTGAATTGTTTCATCGTCGGCCATTGCCACTTCGTCCAGGCTGGCGCGCCAGGTGTCGGGAAGCGTGTTGGCAGCAGTCATTGCCGGGGAACTTATTGGGGGACTTGTCACGGTGGGAGTTGGGGAGGTGTTGTTCATTGGCGGCGATATTACTACAATGCATCGCGCTGACAAGGCGATTTTGCGGGGCGCTCTGGTACACTGGCACGCTGCGGTAAACCAAAAAGAGGGGGTTGGCGTTAACCCCCCGTTGAATGCAACTTTATTCCGGGAAATTATTCCGGGAACTTTTCCCTTAATTCACCTGAAAGTGTTGATGGAGTTCCTCAAAATATTGCCGCTACGCGGCCCGAATATCTGGACTTATCGTCCCGTATTGGAGGTCTGGCTGGACATTGGTGCGCTGGAAGATTCCCCTTCCAATACCATTCCCGGATTTTATGAACGTCTCACTGCCTGGTTGCCGACGCTGGCCGAACACCGCTGCGGGGTCGGCGAACCCGGCGGTTTCCTGTTGCGTTTGCGCGAGGGTACCTGGCCTGGGCATATTCTCGAACACATCACCATCGAACTGCAAAATTTGGCGGGTATGCAGAGTGGCTTCGGCAAGACGCGCAGCACGCCGGTGCGCGGGGTCTATAAAGTCGTGGTGCGTTCGCGTAACGAGACGGTTACCCGCGCCGCCTTGCACGAGGCGCGCGAATTGATGTTGGCGGCGATGCAGGATAGACCGTTCGACGTGGCTGCCGCCGTCGCCAGACTGCACGAAATGGTGGACTCGTTGTGCCTGGGGCCCAGCACCGCTTGCATCGTGGATGCGGCGACCGGGCGGGGCATCCCGTCCATCCGCCTGAGCGAAGGCAACCTGGTGCAACTGGGCTATGGCGCGCGCCAGCACCGTATCTGGACGGCGGAGACCGACCTGACCAGCGCCATCGCCGAAGGCATTTCCAGAGATAAGGATTTGAGCAAAACGCTGTTGCAGGCGTGCGGCGTACCCGTTCCCGAAGGGCGCATCGTGGAGAGTTCGGCTGACGCGTGGGAGGCAGCCGAAGACATCGGTTTGCCGGTGGTGGTCAAGCCTTCCGACGGCAATCACGGGCGCGGCGTTTCCACCGAACTGATGACCCGCGCGGAAGTCGAGGCGGCCTATCATCTGGCCGACGAGCAGGGCAGCGAAGTGATCGTCGAACGCTTCGTGCGCGGCGACGAACATCGCTTGCTGGTGATAGGCGGGCGGCTGGCGGCGGCGGCGCGAGGCGAGTCGGTAGCGCTGCTGGCTGACGGGAGTTCGACGATCCGCCAGTTGATCGAGCAACAAATCAATTCCGATCCTCGGCGCGGCGAGGCGGAGGAGTTTCCGCTGGACGTGATCAGGATAGATGACAATGCGGGCGCACAATTTGAAGTGGCAAGGCAGGGTTACAGTGCCGATTCCATTCCGGCGGCGGGTATCTCTGTGCTGATCCAGCGCACCGGCAATGTCGCCTTTGACGTGACCTGTCGGGTACACCCGGAAGTGGCGGCGACGGTGGAGCTGGCGGCGCGCATCGTGGGGCTGGACATCGCCGGGGTTGATCTGGTCGCGGAGGATATTTCTCGTCCCCTGGCGGAGCAGGGTGGCGCGATCGTCGAGATCAACGCCGGTCCCGGCCTGCTGATGCACCTCAAGCCCGCCTCCGGGAACGCCCAGCCGGTGGGGGCGGCGATTGTCCGCAGCCTGTTCGCGGAGGCCGATAGCGGTCGCATTCCCGTCATCGGTATTGCCGGTACGCACGGCACAATACCGCTGGCGCACCTCCTGGCGGAACTGCTGAAGCTGGCTGGCAAACAGGTCGGGCTGGCTTGTGGCGACGGGCTGTATTTTGCGGGTCGCAGGGTGGACAAGCGCGACAGCGCTAACTGGGCGGCGGCGCAAAAGGTGTTGATGAACCGTTCGGTCGAGGCTGCGGTAATCGAAAACAGCGTGGCGACGATCTTGTCCGAAGGGCTGGGCTATGACCGCTGCCAGGTCGGCATCGTGACCAATATCGAGCCGGACAGACATTTTGGCGAGTATTACATCGAGACTGTCGAGCAGGTTTGCAATGTGTTGCGCACGCAGGTTGACGTGGTGCTGAATGATGGCGTGGCGGTACTCAACGCCTGCGATCCGCTGGTGGCGGGGCTGGCGGGTTATTGCGACGGTGAAGTGATTTTTTTCAGCGCGGATGGCAGCTTGCCCGCAACACACCAGCGCGCCGTGTTGTCGCGCGACGGCGGCATCGTGTTGCGGCAGAATGGTCAGGAAACGCCGTTGTCCAGGTTGGCCGCAGCAGGCTCGCAGCCGGAAACGGTGCTGGCGGCGGTGGCGGCGGCATGGGCGCTGGGCATTTCGCCCGCGCTGATTAAAGCGGGCTTGGTCAGGGCGGGATTGGTCAGGGCGGAAGCGTATTAAATTGCAGTGTTTGAGGTTTAAGCAGGCTCATAGAAGGAAATTTTCCTGATGGAAGTGTCACGTTTACGCGCGTTGCGCGGCCCGAATTTGTGGAGTCAGCATACTGCGATTGAAGCTATTGTGTCGTGTTCGCCAGCCGAACAGGACATCGTGAAAATCGCTGGTTTCGAGGCGCGCCTGCGGGCGCGTTTCCCCGCTATGGGATTATTGCAGTCGCCCGGTTATGCGGCGACCGTTAGCATGGCGCATATACTGGGCGTGGCCGCGCTCGGTTTGCAGGCGCAGGCGGGCTGTCCCGTTAGCTTCAATCGCACTACCCCCACTGCGGAATCGGGCGTGTATCAGGTGGTGATCGAATATAGCGAAGAAGCGGTGGGTCGTCTGGCCTTCAAGCTGGCGTGTGCGCTGTGCGTTGCGGCGGTGGAGGATACGGCTTTTGACGTGGCGGACGCGCTGGCGCAATTAAACGAACTGGACGAAGACGTGCGGCTGGGGCCCAGTACCGGCGCGATCGTGCGGGCTGCGGTGCAGCGTGGCATTCCGTACCGCCGCCTGACCGGAGGCAGTCTGGTGCAGTTTGGCTGGGGCAGCAAACAGCGCCGCATCCAGGCCGCCGAGACCGACCGTAGCAGTGCCATAGGCGAAGCCATCGCGCAGGACAAGGAATTGACCAAGCGTTTGCTCGAAGCGGCGGGAGTGTCCGTGCCGGCGGGCAGGCCGGTTGCCGATGTTGCGGATGCCTGGGCGGCGATGTGCGAAATTGCCGCACCGGTGGTCGTCAAACCGCTGGACGGCAATCAGGGCAAGGGCGTGACGGTGAATGTCGTGACGCGCGAGCATCTGCAGATTGCCTATACGGCGGCAGCCGAATTCGGTTCGCAAGTGCTGGTGGAAAGATTCATGCCTGGCAGCGATTTCCGTATGCTGGTCGTGGGCGACAAGCTGGTTGCGGCGGCACGGCGCGAACCGCCGCAGGTCGTAGGCGACGGGGTGCGTAGCGTGCGCGAACTGGTGGAACAGGTGAATGCCGATCCACGGCGCGGCGACGGTCATGCGACTTCGCTGAGCAAAATGCGTCTGGACAGCATTGCCCTGGCGCGACTCGATGTGCAGGGATATACGGCGGATTCGATACCCGACAAGGGGGTTCGAGTGGTGTTGCGCAACAATGCCAACCTTAGTACGGGCGGCACGGCGACCGATGTCACCGATGACGTGCATCCCGACCTGGCGGCCAGCGCGGTCGCGGCGGCGCAGATGGTCGGCCTGGATGTGTGTGGCGTGGACGTGGTCTGCGACACCGTGTTGCTGCCGCTGGCAGAACAGGGCGGCGGGGTCGTCGAGGTGAATGCTGCGCCCGGTTTGCGTATGCACTTGCAGCCTTCTTACGGCAAGGGGCGCGAAGTGGGGGAGGCGATCGTTTCGATGATGTTTGCCGACAAGGAAGACGGGCGTATTCCGCTGGTGACGGTGGCGGGAACCAACGGCAAAACTACCACGGTGCGTTTGATCGCGCATCTTCTCGGTTGCCGGGGCTTGCGCGTCGGCATGACCAATTCGGACGGCGTTTATATTCAGGGGAAACGCATAGACAGCGGCGATTGCAGTGGTCCCAAGAGCGCACGCAACGTGCTGCTGCACCCCGACGTGGATGCGGCAGTATTCGAGACGGCGCGCGGCGGGGTGTTGCGCGAAGGGCTGGCGTTCGACTGCTGCAACGTGGCGGTGGTGACCAATATCGGCAGGGGCGACCATCTGGGGCTGAACTACATAAGCACGGTGGAAGACTTGAGCGTGGTGAAACGGGTCGTGGTGCAAAACGTCAGGTCGGACGGCGTGGCGGTACTCAATGCGGCTGATCCCCTGTCTGCTGCGATGGCCGATGCCTGTCCAGGTTCGGTGACTTTCTTTGCGCAGGATCGCCACCATCCGGTGCTGGCGGCGCATCGTGCGCAGGGGCATCGTGCGGTGTACGTCGAGGATGGACATATCGTCTCATCCAAGAAAAAAATCGTGCGGCGCATCCCGTTGAGCCAGATTCCGCTCACCCGCAACGGCACGATAGGCTTCCAGATCGAAAACGCCATGGCGGCCATTGCCGCCGCATGGGCCTTGAAAGTGGACTGGGAAACGATACAGGGCGGCCTGTCCAGCTTCGTTAACGATGCGCAGACCGCGCCGGGTAGATTCAACTTCTTTGATTATCGCGGAGCGAGTGTGATCGCCGATTACGGTCACAACCCCGACGCGATGCTCGCGCTGATACCGGCCATCGAAAGCATCCCGGCGAACAAACGTCTGGTGGTCATCAGCGGGGCGGGCGACCGGCGCGATGAGGACATCCGTCAGCAGACCGAGATGTTGGGCGAGGTGTTCGATGAGGTGATTCTGTATCAGGACCAGTGCCAGCGTGGCCGCCACGACGGTGAGGTGCTGGCGCTGCTCAGGCAGGGCTTGGCGAAGGCTACCCGCGCCAGCCGGGTAGATGAAATTACCGGCGAATTTCTGGCCATGGATACGGCGCTGTCGCGCTTGCAAGCGGGCGACCTGTGCCTGATTTTGATTGATCAGGTTGATGAAGCACTGGCACATATCGCACAACGGATAGCCGAGGCCGGATGAAACTGATCCAGTCCCGCGACAATCCTTTCTTCAAGGAACTCCTCAAACTTGCCGCTACGGCGCGCAACCGCAATAAAGCCGGTCTTACCTTGCTGGATGGCGCACATCTGCTGGCAGCTTATCTGGACGCAGGGTACAGGCCACGCCACCTGCTGCTCAACGCGGCGGCACGGCAGGATGGCGAGATTGCTGGCCTGCTGGAACGCATGGAGTCTGGCAAGGTGGCCGTCACGCAACTGGACGACAGGCTGTTCGCCGAACTCAGCGAACTGAAGACTCCTACCGGCCTGCTCGCGCTGATAGATAGGCCGCAGCCCTTGTCCGCTTCCGCTCATTTCGCCCTGTTGCTGGAAGACATCCAGGATCCCGGCAATCTGGGTTCGATAGTGCGTTCGGCGGCGGCGGCGGGCTGCGATGCGGTGTTCTTGTCGCAAGGCTGTGCCGATGCGTGGTCGCCGAAAGTGTTGCGCGCCGCGATGGGCGGGCATTTTTGTCTGGCTATCCACGAGCGGCAGGATTTGCCGACAGTGGCGAGAGATTTTTCCGGCACGTTACTGGCGACCAGCCTGCAAGCCACGCGTAGCCTGTACGACTGCGACCTCTCCGGAAACATCGCTTTCATGGTGGGCAACGAGGGGGCGGGGCTGTCGGACGCGTTGCTGGCGCTCGCCACTCAATCCGTCATCCTCCCCATGCCGGGCAAGGTCGAATCGCTGAACGCCGCTGCCGCCACTGCGATCTGCCTGTTTGAAGCGGTGCGCCAGCGGCATTAGGGAAGCACTGATTTATTCGGTTTTGTCGTTGATGAAACCACTAGCCATTCGACTAAGCCAGCAAGCTGGCAAGTCGCTGGTTATCCCGCGAAGGCGGGAACCCAGTCAGATAAAGGCACTGGATACCGGCCTACGCCGGTATGACGAATAAATCAGCATATCCTTAGCAGTCTGCCGCAGCCGTTTGTCTTCAGGACAGCGCCTTGCCCACCAGTTCCCGCACGTCTCTTGATAAATTCCCTGATTTTTCAACCTGTTGCAGCGCTTTCTGCATCTGGATTCCAAGCTCTGGCCGGTACTTTTTCCAGTGATCCAGGGTGCGTACCAGACGCGCGGCGACTTGCGGGTTGAGCGCGTCCAGCGCGATGACCTGTTCGGCCCAGAACGCATAGCCGCTGCCGTCCTCCGCGTGAAACTGCGCCGGGTTGCCGTTGCAGAAACTGAAGATCAGGCTGCGCGCGCGGTTCGGGTTGTGCAGGCTGAAAGCCGGGTGCGCCATTAACTGGCGTATCGCGCCGACATCCGTAGTGCGGGCGGTCGCTTGCAGGCTGAACCATTTGTCCACGACCAGCGCCTCGTCGGCAAAGTCACGATAGTAGTCTTGCAGCGCCGGCGCGGCTAACACCGGGTCGGCATTGAGCAGGTCTGCCAGCGCGGCGAGGCGGTCGGTCATGTTGTCGGCGGCAGCCAGTTGTGCCAGAGCCAGTTGCCGCGTGCTGTCATCGCGCCATTCCAGCAGATAGGAAAGGCTGAGGTTTTTCAGGGCACGGCGGGCGGCATCAGGCGTGTCTGGGCGGTATGCTCCGCTCGTCAGATGGCTCTGGTAGGCGGCGATAAAGTCGGCCTTGAGTGCGTTCGCCAGCGTGACGCGCATGAACTGGCGGGCGGCGTGGATGGCTTGCGGGTCAATTTCGGCGAACTGTTCGGCCAGCGTCGCTTCCGACGGCAGGGTTAGCGCCTGTACGCGGAAAGCGGGATCCAGCGTCGCGTCGTTTAACGTGCTGCGTAAGGCGTTGACGAATAGCTCGTCCAGTGCCAGTGGTGCGCCTGTTTGCACCCGTCTGGTGAGTTCCAGCAAGCGTTGCATGGCGAGCGTTTGCCCGGCTTGCCAGCGGTTGAAGGGGTCGCTGTCGTGCGCCAGCAGGTGCGCCAGTTCGGCATCGGTGTAGGCGTAATCGAGCGTGACGGGCGCGGAAAAGTTGCGCAGCAGCGAGGGCGTGGGGCGGGTCGTTACGCCGATGAAGCTGAAGGTCTGGCAGGCAGCGGTCAGTTCCAGCACGCGTGTCGTGCCGCCCGTTTGATCTTCGCCCGCCAATCGTAACGGCAGGTCGTTGCCTTGCGCATCGAGCAGGCCGACGGCGCACGGGATGTGGAAGGGGCGCTTTTCCGCCTGTCCTGGCGTGGCCTGGCAGGATTGCGTCAGGGTCAGGTCGTAGCGTTGTGCCGCTTCGTCATAAGCGGTTTGCACCCGGATATGCGGCGTACCCGCCTGGCTATACCAGCGCTCGAACTGCGCCAGGTCGCGGCCTGTGGCATCGCTCATCGCCGCACGGAAATCGTCGCAGGTGACGGCTTGCCCGTCGTGTCGCGCAAAATATAAATCCATGCCTTTGCGAAAACCCTCGCGACCCAGCAAGGTCTGATACATGCGCACCACTTCCGCGCCCTTGTTGTAAATGGTAGCGGTGTAAAAATTGTTGATTTCGCTGTAGCTGTCGGGGCGCACCGGATGCGCCATGGGTCCCGCATCTTCGGAGAACTGCACCTGGCGCAGCGAACGCACTTCCTGGATGCGTTTCACCGCACAGCCGCTGTTCGTGCCGGCCATGTCGGCAGAAAATTCCTGGTCGCGGAACACCGTCAAACCTTCCTTGAGCGACAACTGAAACCAGTCGCGGCAGGTCACGCGGTTGCCCGTCCAGTTGTGGAAATATTCGTGTCCCACCACCGATTCGATGTTGACGTAATCGGCATCGGTGGCGATGCGCGGGTTGGCCAGCACATACTTGGTGTTGAAGATGTTGAGGCCTTTGTTTTCCATCGCGCCCATGTTGAAATCACCCACCGCGACGATCATGAAACGCTCCAGATCGAGTTCCAGCCCGTAGCGTTGTTCGTCCCAGCGGATGCTGTGCTTTAGCGATTCCATCGCGTGAGCGGTCTTGTCCAGATTGCCCGGTTCGACCCAGACTTGCAGCAGGGCATCCCGCCCCGATGCCAGCGTGAAATGCGCTTCCTGACAGACCAGATCGCCTGCCACCAGCGCGAACAAATAGCTGGGTTTGCTGAACGGGTCTTGCCATAGCGCGTAGTGGCGACCCTCGTCCAGATCGCCTTGTTCGAGCAGGTTGCCGTTGGAAAGCAGCACCGGATATTTTTGCTTGTCAGCGCGCAGCATGACGGTGTATTTCGCCATCACGTCCGGGCGATCCGGGAAATAAGTGATCTTGCGAAAACCCTCCGCCTCGCATTGGGTAAAGAAATTGCCGTTTGAGACATACAGCCCCATCAGCGTGGTGTTCTGGTCTGGGTGGATGAGTGTCGCAATTTCCAGCGTAACCTCGTCCGGCGCATCGGCTATGCGCAGCGTGGTCGCATCCAGTGCGTAATCGCCCGCAGCCAGCAGTACACCGTTCATGCGCACCGACAGCAGTTGCTGGCCGTCGCCGTACAATTCCAGCATTTGTCCGGTGGCTGCTGGATTGCGTTGCAGCGTCAGGCGTGCGGCGACCCGCGTGTCGGCGGGATCGAGGTCGAAGCCGAGTTCGACGGTTTTGACCAGGAAAGCGGGCGGGGTATAAGCGGTGCGTAAAATGATGTCGGAAGGGCTGGTGCGCATGTGAAAGTGATCCGCTGGACTATGAATGAAGTGCCATTTTACCAAGCCGGCAGCCAATGCGGCAGATGAATTTGTGTTTTGGGTGATGGGCGTATAATGCGGCGGATTTGACAGTTCGTTATCCGTTATCTAAAAGAGAATAATATCTTGAATAATATGAGTTTTTCAGACCTCGGTCTCGCCCCGGAAATCCTCAGGGCGCTCACCGAATCAGGCTATGTGACCCCCACCCCGATCCAGGCGCAATCCATCCCGATGGTGCTCGAAGGCAGCGATTTGATGGCGGGCGCGCAGACCGGAACGGGCAAGACGGCGGCGTTTGCCTTGCCGATGTTGCAGAAATTGATGCCGTTAGCCAGTTCCAGCACCTCGCCGGCGCGCCATCCGGTGCGCGCGCTGATCCTGGTTCCTACGCGGGAATTGGCGATACAGGTCGAAGCCAGCGTGAAGTGTTATGCCAAACATAGCCATTTGCGTTCGCTGGTCGTGTTCGGCGGCGTGGACATCAAGACGCAAACCCCCCATCTCAAGGCTGGCGTGGAAGTGCTGGTGGCGACACCGGGGCGTTTGCTGGATCACATCGAGCAAAAATCGGTGCAATTCGGGCAGGTGCAAATGCTGGTGCTGGACGAGGCGGACCGTATGCTGGACATGGGCTTCATGCCTGATTTGAAAAGGATTTTGGCCTTGTTGCCACGGCAGCGCCAGACGCTGATGTTCTCCGCTACTTTTTCTACTGAAATCAAGAAGTTATCGGAAGAGTTTATGGTTAATCCCAAGCTCATCGAAGTCGCGCGCAGCAATGCCACTGCCGAAAATATCACGCAGAAGGTGTACATGGTGGAGCAGGCGGATAAACATGCCTTGCTTGCCCAGTTGTTGCGCGACAGCGAGTCCAGTCAGGCACTGGTGTTTACCAAGCGCAAGCTGACCGCGAGCCAGCTCGCCAGCCGCTTGCAGCGCGAAGGTATTCCTGCCGACGCGATCCATGGCGACAAGACTCAGCTGGAACGCATCAAGGCGCTGGATGCCTTCAAGGCTGGCGGTATTGCCGCGCTGATCGGTACCGATGTGGCGGCGCGCGGACTGGATATTGACCATCTTCCGCTGGTGGTCAACTACGAGTTGCCCAGTGCGGCGGAAGATTATGTCCACCGTATCGGCCGCACGGGACGAGCGGGGGCTTCCGGCATGGCAATTTCGCTGGTCTCGCCGGAAGAAGAAAAATATCTGGTCGAGATCGAAAAGCTCATCGGTCGCAAAATCCCGCGCGAAGCCTTGCCGGAAATACGGCGGACAGGCCGTGCGCCGCAGGTTGCTGCAAGCCGTGCCGAAACACGAGCGGAGCCACGTCCCGCCCCGGTTCATCGGGAACAGAAAGCCCTTGAAAGCGGTGCGCGGGAATGGCATGGCGGGGCGGCGAAAAAGCATGGCCATGACGCGTGGTACAACAAACCCTATGAGCCTGCGGTCAGCACCGCGCCGAAAGTTGCGCCCGCAGTACCCCTTTCTCCGTTAATCAGCAAACCCGCCATGCAGATTCCGGCCTTGTTCGTGCGCCGCAAACCGGTTGTCGCGGAAAGCAATGACTGATACGCAAACGCCTGTAACCCGCCTGTGGATGCGCCTTGATTTTTATCTATCATCATGATGATACGAATAAATTTTCACCTGCTGTGTTTTTGTGCCGCCGTGCTGTTGTCTGGCTGTGCGGCGCTACCCAATTCAGCCGTTAGTCAGGTTGCGCCTGCCATCGTGCGTCCCGCGCCGAAAATTGCGCTGGTGCTGGGCGGCGGCGGGACGCGCGGATTCGCCCATGTCGGTGTCATCAAGGCGCTGGAAGCGCAGGGCATCGTTCCCGACATCATCGTGGGAACCAGCGTCGGCTCGGCGATCGGCGCGCTGTATGCCGCCGGTTACACCGGCTTTCAGTTGCAGGAAATGTCCATACCGATGAAGCAGGAGCGGGTGGTGGACTGGTCCTGGCCGAATCGCGGGCTGTTTACCGGCAAGCCCTTGCAGGATTACATCAACCGCGCCGTGAAGCAGGCTACGCTGGAAAAACTCCGTCGTCCTTTCGCCGTGGTTGCCACGGATTTGGCGAGTGGTGAAAAAATCGTTTTTCGTAGCGGCAACACCGGCATGGCGGTCAGCGCCTCCTGTGCCGTTCCGGGCATCTTCCAGCCTGTCGTCATCAATGGTCGCAGCTATGTGGACGGCGGCCTGGTCAGCCCCGTTCCCGTCGGTGAGGCGCGTGCGCTGGGCGCGGATTTCGTGATCGCCGTGAACATTTCCAACCCGCCGCAAAACAACAAGACGGAAACGACAGTGGATGTGCTGATGCAAACCTTCGACATCATGAGCCAGACCATCAACCGTTACGAACTGGCGAATGCCGATGTGGTGATACGCCCCGTCACCCGGGAGATTGCCCAGGGTAATCTGGACGATAGACACCTCGCCATTCTGGAAGGCGAAAAAGCCGTCGCCGCGATCCTGCCCGAACTTAAAGTCCGTCTGGAAAAACTGCGCAAGGGACGCTAATCGTTTAGAATCAGCCCACTTTTTGGCGGGCGGTTTCTCCCGGAAACCGCCGTTGCCTTGAATGTTCTGGCCTGGCGCGATAGGAAAAACATGAACAACAACATGATGCAATATCTGCCCAGCCTGGAAGCGCCTTGCATCGTCGCGGCGTTGCGCGAATGGCAGTCGCGCTATCCGGGGTTGGGTGTCTTTGCCCTGCTGCCTGAGGCGAGGCAAGACAGTCTGGGTGTTTTGCAGTCTGCTGCCAGGCAATGCAATGTTCCCCTGGTGGGTGGCATCTTCCCGGCGCTGCTGAAAGAGGGGAAATTCCTCACCGAAGGCGTGTGGCTGCTGGGTTTTGCCGAAATGCCTTATTACGCCCTGCATGAAAATCTGCCGGGCGATACGGAAGGGGCGGAGCGAGCAGCCGAGGATATTGCTGCCGGATTGCGCAGGCAGATAGATACCACCCCTGACTTGACCCTGTTTCTGCTGTTCGATGGTCTGCTGGGCAACATTGGCAAGCTGCTCGACGGCCTTTATCTGGGGCTTGCCAATCGTGTTCATTACGCGGGTGCGAACGCTGGTAGCGAGACTTTTCAGCCCATGCCTTGTTTGTTCGACGGGCAGCGCGTGGTGCAAAACGGTTTGCTGTTGATGTTGTTGAAGCAACATAAAGGGGCGATCGTGGAACATGGCTATTGCGCGCCGAAACATACTGTTTACGCGACCTCGACCGAGGGTAACCGCATCTCGCACATAGATTGGCGACCCGCTTTTGAGGTGTATCAGGAACTGGTGCGCGCGCAATACGGGGTGGCGATCAGCGCCGAAAATTTTTATCAATATGCGGTGCATTTCCCGTTCGGTATCGTCCGCGCCAACCATCATGTGGTGGTGCGCATCCCGGTCAGTCTGGCGGATGACGGTTCGCTGTTTTGTGTAGGCGAAGTGCCGCCCGATTCGGTGCTGACTTTGCTGGAGCGACCGAAGGTGGATAGTTATGAGACTTTGCGCGTGCTGTATGACGGTTTGACCGCCCTCGACGGCGACCCGGCCGGACAGGAATTGTTATTGTTTTATTGTGCCGGACGGCGTATGCATCTGGGGTTGGAGCGGGCGACCGCCGAACTGGGAGAGTTTGCCAACCATACCCGGGCATCACAAATCGCCGGGGCGCTCTCGCTGGGCGAAATCGGTGGCTCGACTTTGCACGGGTATCCGCTGTTCCACAATGCGGCTCTCGTCGCGTTGCGTTGGCGGGGAGCGGTACGATGACCCATTTGCGACACGAAGAAATTATTCCCGGTCTGCATCAAATGTTACCCGTGTTGTATGACCTGGTGGTGACGATGGGCAAGGAAACCAGCGTCAAACCGCTGTTGACGCACACTTTGCAGCGCCTGTTGTTCCACACTTCCTTTGCGGCGGGTTTCATCAGCCTGGACGTGGATGCCAGCGACCTCGGTAATAGCGCCGATGCAATCGAAGTCAGGGTAGACGCGGCAGTGGGTGATTTTGACCTGATTGGTTTGATCGGCAAGCGCATCACGCTGCCAGGCGGGCTGGTCTGCGGGGCGGATGAGTGTGATGCCGGACAGATCGAACAGTCATTCAGCGAGTTGGGACTGACGCATTACCGTTCCTGTCTGAAACTTGCTGTCGGTCATAGCGGTGTCGTCCTGTTGCTGTCAATCGAAAAACCTGAAACCCAATTACCGTTGACGCGGATGTTCAAGCCGGTCATGGCGCATCTTGAAAAAGCGATCCTATTGTGTCGCAGCAACGATGCCCAGTTTGCCTCGGCAGCGGCCAGACAGGCGCAGACCGAATTGTCGCTGCGTCAAAGCGAGACCGCGTTTGAGGCGCTGGTTGAACTGAGTCCGATCGGGGTGGGATTTTCGCAGGGAGAGGTGGCGATTAACGTAAACCGGGTATTCCTCGATATGTTTGGTTATGGTGACCTGTCCGAGGTGGCGGGTCGCTCTTTGCTGAACCTGGTTGCACCGCGAAGACAGGATGCGTTGCGGGAACATATCAAACAGATCAGCGACGGCGCACTGCCTGAAAAAACCTGCGAAACCATGGGCTTGCGCAAGGATGGTAGCGAATTTCCCGTGCTGGTTTCGGCAAAACGGGTGCCGACTCCGAACGGCGCGCGCATTTTTTCTTTTTTCATTGATCTCACGGTGCAGAAAAAAAATGAGGCGCAGGTACACCAACTGGCGTTTTATGATTCCTTGACACGCCTGCCCAACCGCCGCTTGTTGCTGGACCGGTTGCAGCAGACAACCGCACTCGCCGAGCGTGCGGGGCAGCATGGCGCGGTGTTGTTTCTCGATCTGGATAATTTCAAGGCAATCAATGATAGCCGGGGACACGCTGTCGGTGACATGCTGCTGCTGGAAGTGGCCGCGAGATTAAAAGGCTGCATACGCGATGGCGACACGGTGGCGCGCCTGGGCGGCGATGAGTTTGTCGTGGTACTCGGTTCCTTGAGCGCCCAGGCGGATGAAGCGGCCGAGCAGGCAGACGGGGTTGCCGAGAAGATACGCGAGGCGCTGGCGCAACCCTACCAACTGGAAAAATATGTTTTTTACAGTACCTCCAGCATCGGTGTCGTGGTGTTCAAGGGACATCAGCAGAGTCTCGATATTATCCTCAAACATGCCGATGCCGCGATGTATCAGGCCAAAAATGCAGGCCGCAATGTGGTGCGCTTTTATGATTCGGTGATGCAGTCTGCCATCAAGGCGCGAGCCAAGCTGGAGACCGATTTGCGGCACGCCCTGGAACAGCAACAGTTCGAGCTGTATTACCAGGTACAAGTGGATAATTTGTATCGTCCCGTGGGGGCGGAAGCCTTGTTGCGCTGGCATCATTCGGAGCTTGGGCTGTTGTTGCCTGACAGATTTATCACGCTGGCAGAAGAAGTGGGCGCGATTGTCGCACTCGGGAAATGGGTATTGCGCGCCGGGTGCGCCCAGATCAAAGCGTGGGAAAACAATGCGCTGGCCAATAAATTGACGCTGGCGGTGAATGTCAGCGCCAAACAGTTGCTTATGCCGGATTTCGTCGCTGATGTGGAACAGATATTGCGGGAAACCGGGGCAAATCCTGCGTTGCTTAAACTCGAATTAACCGAAAGCGCGCTGCTGATGAACGTCGAGGAAACTATCGAAAAGATGCATAAAATCAAGTCATTGGGCGTGATATTTTCCATGGATGACTTCGGTACGGGCTATTCCTCGTTGCAATATCTGAAACGTCTACCGCTGGATCAGATCAAAATAGACCAGTCCTTCGTCAGAGACCTCGTCCTGGATTCCAACGATGCAGTCATCGTACAGACCATTATCGCCATGAGCGTTGCGCTGGGTTTGAATATTATCGCTGAGGGGGTGGCGACCGAAACACAACGCCAATTACTTGAATTGCGCGGTTGTCACGCCTTCCAGGGGTATCTGTTTGGTAGACCGGTACCGATAGCCGAATTTGAAGCCGGGTTGATGGCCGGTTGACCCTGATTTATGCAGCGTCTTCAGTGCGGGCTTAATCCGGGTGTTCCCGCAAGGCGTTTGCTTGAGCAACATAACCCGGAGTTCCAGGTGTGGATTTTCAGGAGGCAAAACTGAAGTGACTACGCAACGATTACCGACCCTGTTCATTCCGCATGGTGGAGGGCCTTGTTTTTTCGTGGAGCCGCCTGCTGGATTTCCGTCAGGCTTGTGGGATAACCTGGCAACTTATTTGCGCGGTATTGCTGCCGGGATCGGCCAGCGTCCGCGCGCAGTGCTGGTGATTTCCGGACATTGGGAGTGCGCGCTACCCACGGTGCTGACAGCAGAGCAACACGCGCTGCTATTCGACTATTACGGCTTTCCCGAATCTGCCTATCGCCTGACTTATCCGGCACACGGTTCGATTGCTGTTGCAGCACGGGTGCGAGAGCTGCTTGGACAGGCTGGTATCCCTTCTGAAATAACCCATCAACGCGGGCTGGATCACGGTGTTTTTGTGCCGTTCAAACTGATCTACCCGAACGCAGACGTGCCTATCGTGCAGTTGTCGCTAAAACACACGCTTGATGCTGCCGAACATTTGGCCATGGGGCGAGCGTTGACCCCTTTACGCGACGAGGGTGTGCTGATCCTGGGGAGTGGAAACAGCTATCACAATTTGCGCAAATTTTTCTCTGACCAGGCTGCGGCAAACAAGGCATCCGAACAGTTCGATGCGTGGTTGGGTGCCGCTATCAGCGCACCCCCAGCCGAGCGCGAACGCTTGTTGAGTGGCTGGACCGATGCTCCCGGCGCACTTGATTGTCATCCGCGCAGCGAACACCTGATTCCCTTGATGGTGGCCGCCGGAGCGGCTGGTGAGGATGCCGGGAAGCTCACTTACCACGAACAGATGTTCGGCAAGATGTTTTCCGGAATTCAATTTGGCTGAGCGATCAATCACAAGCATGAGTATCGAGCTGTCTTCCGTGCCGGGTTAAACAGACCTCTGGTTTTACCGTTCAAATCAGATGAGCTATCTAGGAGCCTGTCGGACTTCTTTCACAAGATGCGTTGTCAGCAAAAATAGAGGGA
>JAVHSF010000030.1:0-2022 GCA_036172035.1 Gallionella sp.
GTCTTTGCCTATCACAACGTCGGGGTGCGCTGCCTTTCCGTGCTGCTGGCGCAGGGCGTGAAAGTGAAGCTGGTGGTGACGCATCGCGATAATCCCAATGAAAACATCTGGTTTGAGAGTGTCGCCGAACTGGCGATGTTGCACGGCATTCCGGTGATAATGCCGGACGACCCGAATGACTCGGCGATAGTCGAGCAAATCCGCGCCTTGCAGCCGGATTTCTTCTTCTCGTTTTATTACCGCGAGATGCTCAAAGCGCCCCTGCTGGCGATACCGAAACGGGGTGCGCTTAACATGCACGGTTCGTTGTTGCCGAAATATCGCGGTCGCGTACCGGTGAACTGGGCGATCATTTGCGGCGAAACAGAAACGGGGGCGACGCTGCATTACATGACCGAGAAGCCGGACAACGGCGACATCGTGGCGCAGCAGGCCGTGCCTATCTTGCCTGACGACACCGCGCAGGACGTGTTTCAGAAAGTGCTGGTGGCAGCGGAGATGGCGCTGTACGCGGTGCTGCCCGCGCTGCTGGCAGGCGCTGCGCCGCGCCTGCAGCAGGATTTGCGCCAGGGCGGCTATTTTGGCGGACGCAAGGCAGCGGACGGCGAGATTGATTGGCAGCAAAGTGCGCAACAGATACACAATCTGGTGCGCGCCGTAGCTCCCCCTTATCCGGGAGCGACCACCCGCCTTGCGGGGCGGGCGATGAAAATTTTGCAGACGCGGGTGACGGGTTGTACGGCATCGGGCGAACGGCCTGCGTTTTATGTGAAACAGGATGAAGATCACACCTTCAAGGCTTATGCGATTTGCGGCCAGGGGGTGTTGCGGATAGTGCGTTTCGAGCTGGATGGCAGGGAAACTGGCGCGGCGGAATTTGCCGCGCGTTTTGGTACACAAAAATTTGAATTTAATTGTTAAGGGAATGGAAATGAAAAAAGTATTGATCCTCGGCGTGAACGGCTTTATCGGCCACCATCTGTCCAACCGCATCCTGGCTACCACCGACTGGGAAGTCTATGGCATGGATATGAACAGCGAACGTATCACCGACTTGCTGGGTCACGAGCGTTTCCATTTCTTCGAGGGCGACATCACCATCAACAAGGAATGGGTCGAGTATCACGTCAAGAAATGTGACGTGATACTGCCGCTGGTGGCGATCGCGACACCCGCGACCTACGTCAAACAGCCGTTGCGCGTGTTCGAGCTGGATTTTGAGGCCAATGTGCCTATCGTGCGTGCGGCGGCAAAATACGGTAAACACCTGATGTTCCCGTCCACTTCTGAAGTTTATGGCATGTGCCACGACGAGGAATTTGATCCTGAAAATTCTGAACTGATCTGCGGCCCCATCAACAAGCCGCGCTGGATTTATTCCTGTTCCAAACAATTGATGGATCGCGTGATCTGGGGTTACGGCATGGAAGGGCTGAATTTCACGCTGTTCCGTCCGTTCAACTGGATCGGCGCGGGACTGGATTCCATCAATACCGCGAAAGAAGGCAGCTCGCGCGTGGTGACGCAATTCCTCGGCCACATCATGCGCGGCGAAAACATCAGCCTGGTGGATGGCGGACATCAAAAACGCGCGTTTACCTATATTGATGACGGCATTGATGCGATGATGAAAATCATCGAAAACAAGGGGGGTATTGCTACCGGCAAAATTTACAACATCGGCAATCCCAGCAATAATTTCTCCATTCGTGATCTGGCCGACATGATGATCAAACTGGCTGCGGAATATCCTGAGTACCGTGAGTCTGCCGCCAAGGTGAAAATCGTCGAAACGACTGCCAATGCCTATTACGGCAAGGGCTATCAGGACGTGCAGAACCGTGTGCCGAAAATCACCAACACCTGCGAAGAATTGGGCTGGGCTCCTTCCACCAACATGCCTGACACCCTGCGCAAGATATTCGATGCCTATCGCGGTCAGATCAACGAAGCACGCGGACTGGTGGATTAAAAGCAGGCAGGGGAGCGGAGGATTGAGGAAGAGGGAAATCTCCAATCCTC
>JAVHSF010000031.1:0-9500 GCA_036172035.1 Gallionella sp.
GTCAGCTATTGCTGCAACAGGCTAAGGAAGCGCTGATTTATTCGGTTTTGTCGTTGATGAAACCACTAGCCATTCGACTAAGCCAGCAAGCTGGCAAGTCGCTGGTTATCCCGCGAAGGCGGGAACCCAGTCAGATAAAGGCACTGGATACCGGCCTACGCCGGTATGACGAATAAATCAGCATATCCCTAAGCGAAAAAGTGGCCACCAGCCCGGGCATCGTTGTTGTCGTGCGGAAATTGCCTTGCCCGCTTTCACTGTCAAACGCCGAGAGGGGCGGATAGCCGCCCTGGCGTATCAAATCACCTTCGAGTAGCGCGCATGTTCGGTACGGGTACGCAAATACTTGTCGAACACCATGCAGATATTGCGGATCAACATGCGCCCCTTGGGCGTGACGCTGATCCATTGCTCTGAGAGTTCCAGCAAACCTTCCCGCTCATAGTCGCGCAACTCTTCCATTTCTACCTTGAAATATTTATCGAAATCAATAAGATATGAAATATTAAACGATTCTTTTGAAATCTCGAAATGACACATCAAGGCCTGGATAATGGCGCGGCGCACCAGATCGTCGGCGTTCAACTCCATGCCGCGCATGATGGGCAACACGTTCCTGTCCAGCGAGTCGTAGTAATTTTCCAGGTCACGGTAGTTCTGGCTGTAGGTAGGTCCTATCTTGCCGATGGCGCTGACACCAAGTGCTACCAGGTCGCAATCCGAGTGGGTGGAATAGCCCTGAAAATTGCGGTGCAACCTGCCCTGACGCTGCGCCACCGCCAGCTCGTCTTCGGGCTTGGCAAAGTGATCCATGCCGATATACACATAGCCTGCGCCGGTCAGCTTGCGGCCCGTCATGCCGAGAATATCCAGCTTGGTTTGCGGCGAAGGCAAATCTTCTTCGTGGATGCGACGCTGCGGCTTGAACAGGGTCGGCATATGCGCGTAATTATAAATAGACAGCCGGTCCGGGTTCGCCGCAATGATTCTGTCCAGCGTGTGGCCAAAGCCTTCCAGCGTTTGCTTCGGCAGACCGTAGATCAAATCTATGCTCACCGACTTGAAACCGTTGGCGCGCGCCGCCTTGATGACTCCCAGCGTTTCTTCCTCGGACTGGATGCGGTTTACCGCGCGCTGCACGTCGTCGTCAAAATCCTGCACGCCGATACTGATGCGGTTGAAGCCTTCAGCACCGAGCAGCGCGATCGTTTCATCGGTGACTTTGCGCGGGTCTATCTCGATGGAATATTCGCCGTCTTCCACCAGTTTGAAATTCTTGCGTATCGCCGCCATCACCTGACGGATTTCGTCGTCGCTCAAAAAAGTCGGCGTACCACCACCAAAGTGCAACTGCTCGACCACCTGCCCTGTCCCCAGCAACTGCGCCTGCATTTCCATTTCCTTGATCAGGTAACGGATATATTCGGCAGACTTGCTGCGGTCTTTGGTGATGACCTTGTTGCAGGCGCAGTAAAAACACAACGTATTGCAGAACGGAATATGGATATACAGTGACAAGGGACGACTGACCCCCCCGATTTCGCGCTTGGCTACCCACAGACTATACGTCTCGGCATTGAAGGCTTCGACAAAACGGTCTGCGGTCGGATAAGAGGTGTAGCGCGGGCCGTTCTTGTCCAGCCTGCGTATCAGTTCCAGATCCACGACCAATTGGTTCTCTTCGTTAATAGACATGAGTATCGCCATAATGCTGTTTGAATGGGCAAGCATACTGCCAGCCGTAACCGCCAACGGATTTGATATATGTCAAAAAGCATGGCATATTGCCACGCCCAAGTAGCAAATAGACGGAAGCGACTTTCCGTTTCTGCACGGGTTCTGCTATTTCGCCATTATTTCAGGTAAGCACCTTGTCACAAATCGTCCCGATTATCGCCGTTCAATCCGCCTGCTCCAGTTGCAATCTGGCTTCGCTTTGCCTGCCCATCAATCTGAACCAGCAGGAAATTGACATACTGGACGAGATGAGTCCGTTAAAACGCAATTACGCTCGCGGAGATTATCTGTATCGCAACGGCGATAAATTCCGTTCACTGTTCGCCATCCACAATGGCTCTTTCAAGACACAGATACTGCATGAAGATGGCCGCGAACAAGTGACCGGCTTTCAAATGGCAGGTGAAATTATCGGCCTGGATGCGATCAGCACCGATGTTCACGCCTGCGAGGCGGTCGCCATGGAAAGCAGCGTGATCTGTGAAATTCCGTTCAACAAACTGGAAACCTTGAGCCGCGAAATTCCGACCTTACAGCGCCATCTGCACAAACTCATGAGCCGTGAAATCGTGCGCGATCAGGGCATCATGCTATTGCTAGGCTCAATGCGCGCCGAAGAACGGCTGGCGGCTTTTTTGCTCAATCTTTCGCAGCGTTACGCGGCACGGGGCTGGTCTCCGACCGAATTCCAATTACGCATGTCGCGTCACGAAATAGGCAGTTATCTGGGGCTGAAGCTGGAAACCGTCAGCCGCACCTTGTCACTACTGCAACAACACGGCATGATACGCATCCACATCAAGTCCATCGAGATTCTCGACCTGCCTGGCTTGCAGGCCTGTGTATCAGGTTCACGTTAGTTTGACCGGATGCATCATCAACTTCATTACGCTCAACCTGCTTTATTTACCGGAGACCATGAAACATGGAATCTCAAGTCACACCAGCCGAAATCGCGCGCGCAAAAAAATTACACTCAACCTTGCTGTTCGACTTTATCGTCGTGCATGTTTTCCTTTTCGTCATTGCCTTGGGCTTTATTAAAAGCAGCCTCATCCCCCTGTATTTGATGCCGGTCATTTCTTTCGCGTTACTCGGCAATGTGCTCTTCAAGGCAAAACGCGCCGTCACTCGGGAAACCTCCCACTTTGTCCTGTCACACATTCTGCTTGCAGCACAGCGTGCCAGACTTTTTTTGCTGCTGTTCGTCGTGACCGGCACACTGACCGCCGGGTTATTGTTTGGCGGTGTCCAGTTAGGCATCAGCAAAGTAGCCGGATATGCGCTGGCTTTCGGCATCGGCCAGCTCCCTTTTATGGTGGTACTTTTAGTCCTGGTCGTGCTTGAATTTGATGCAGAACACCAATGCAGCAGCGGCAAAGTCCCGGCTGCAGCACTCGCTTTAGCTCACAAAACAAAGAAAGTTTAATATGGAAAAGAAGATCGTTTTCAGTACTATTGCGCTGGTCGTCGTCGTTATTTCGTTGCTGCTGATGGTGCCGGACAAGGCGGCAAATACGCCGGATACCCTGCCCTGGAATATCGCGCATCCGACACCGGACACCACGCGCGTATTCAACGTGACACTGGGGGTCACCTCCCTCGGCGAAGTGGAGAAAACCTTCAAGGAAGTAGCCGAAATCAGCCTGTTCAAGCCTTCCAGTGGCGGCAAGTCGGTTGAAGCCTTTTATGAGGAAGTAAACTTCAACGGCCTCAAGGCAAAAATCATCATGACCGTCGCCGTCCCGACAGAGGAATTACAGGGCATCTACGAACGGGGGCTGCGCCTGAACAACGACACCAGCGGCAAGCACATCACGATGACATATAACGATTTGGAGCATGTCCGCACCCTGCCGGTTTCCAGCCTGACCTATCTCCCCAACCTGAGCATTGACGAGGTCGTCATCACCAAACGCTTCGGCGAACCCGCACAACGCATACGCGAGAAAAATACCGAAATCGTCCACTGGCTATACCCGCAACAAGGTCTGGATATAGTCAGGAGCGGCAAGGAAAAACCCGTATTGCAATACGTCTCGCCCAAAAACTTCGAGCTACTGCGCGCGCCCTTGCTGGCAAAGGGTGAAGTCTTGAAATAAGACGTTTACAGGGATAGAGCCAATGGGCAGGCTGTTTGGCATTAAACCCCCCTATCAACCAAGCTGTCATTACCGCGCAAGCGGGAATGACCTTGTTCCGCTCAACGGTCAGTCTCAATTCAGAACCCTGTTTATTCCCTAGGGAAACATTGATTTATTCGATCTTGTCGTTTCCGCTTTTGCGGAAACCTTTTTTAATCAAGACGCTGGATTCCGGCCTACGCCGGAATGACGAATAAATCAGTGTTTCCCTAGAGTTATTCCCGGGGGTTTTTGGGCTTCTTTTCCTGCCGCGCCTTGGGCTGGCTGAGCAGCATGGAATCTTCGTCGTCATCCAGCAAAATACGACTGGCATTGCCTTCCATGTCCTCGTACTGCCCGTTCTTGACGGCCCAAATCAAAACGGCAACGAATACCAGACCGAAGAACATCATGCCGGGGATGAGACTATAAATTACGTTCATAGTGGTTATTCCTTGAATAAATTGCGAATCCGTGCCGCGTTGCCAATGACCAGCAGGGAGCTGATCGGCATGGTGATCGCTGCCAGCAGCGGAGTCACATGCCCCATCATCGCCAACGGCACCATGATGAGGTTATACACGAAAGACAGCGCGATGTTTTGCCGGATAGTGCGCAGGGTGCGACGTGACAGCAGCGTTGCCTGGCGAACCTTGTCCAGTTCATTCCGCATCAACACGATGTCTGCGCTTTCCACCGACACATCCGTTCCCGAACCCAGCGCAATGCCAACGTCTGCGCGTATCAGCGCGGGCGCATCGTTGACCCCGTCGCCCACCATCGCCACGATTTCGCCGCGCTGTTGCAACTGCTGAATAACGCGATCCTTGTCCTGCGGCAGCACTTCTGCGATCACTTCCATGCCGCCGAGTTGCCGTGCGACCGCATCGGCGACGGCTTGCCGGTCGCCGCTCAACAAGGTCATGCCGATGCCTGCCGCCCGCAAGGTATTCACCAGCGCCTGAGCCTCGGCGCGCAAGGTGTCGGCGATCACCAGCACGGCGACATGCTGCCCGTCCGCTGCCAGATGCACGCAAGTCCTGGCCTCGGACTCCAGTTGCAGGAGCGGCTGCAACAACGAGGGTTGCAGTGCAACCTGATGGCGAGTCAACCAATCAGCCGTGCCTATCAATATGCGTTTTCCGGCGCACTCCGCCTGAACGCCCGCCCCCGCCGTGGCGTGAAAGTCCTGCACTTTAACATTGCGATAGGGCAACTTTCGCTCGTCCACCCACCTCACCACCGCCTGTGCCACGCTGTGTTCCGAATAGCGTTCCGCGCTGGCGGCCAGTTCAAGCAAACCATCCTCATCCTGCCCTGCGGCTACCAGCACTTGCTCGACGCGCATCTTGCCTTCAGTCAACGTGCCAGTCTTGTCGAAGACAAAATGCGTCACCCTGGAAAGTGTTTCCAGCACCTCACCGTTTTTCACCAATATGCCGTGCTTCGCGCCCAACCCGGAAGCCACGGCGATGGACATAGGGGTTGCCATACCCAGCGCGCAGGGGCAGGTGATAATCAGCACGGAAGTCGCCGCCATCAGCGCAAACTCCAAATTGTCAAACCAGAGATAGAACGTGACACCCGCAAAAATCAGCGTCGCCAGCACGAACCACGGCACGATGCTGTCGGAGATACGTTGTATCGGCGCTTTGGAAGACTGCGCCTCTTCCACCAGACGGATGATTTTCGCCAGAGTGGATTCCTGCGTGGCGGCCAGCACCTCAAGCACCAGCGCGCCGCTGCCATTTAAGGTGCCCGCCGTAACGCTATCGCCGACGTGTTTCTTCACTGCCATTGATTCACCGCTCAGCATGGATTCATCCACCGAACTGCGACCTTCCCGGACTACACCATCCATCGGAATTTTGCTGCCCGGCTTGACCAACACCCGCTCGCCCACCCGCACGGCGCGCACCGAGATCATTTTTTCCTCACCGTCACGCAACACAATGGCAACGCGCGGCTGCAAATCCATCAACCGATTGGTCGCCGACACGGCCTGGTGTCTGAACATGCCTTCCAGATAACGCCCGATCAGTATGACAAAAATAAGGTTGGTCACGGTATCGAAATACACCTCGCCCCGGCCACCCAAGGTGACGTAGAGCGAATACGAGTAAGTAACGATTAGCCCAAGCGCGATGGGCAAGTCCATCGTCAGGCGCGCATTGCGCAGCCCTCCCCAGGCTCCCTTGAGGAAAGGAAAGCCGGAATACAACAAGGTGGGTGTCGCCAGCGCGAAGGCCAGCCAACGGAAGAAACCGACAAACTGGCCTTGATCGGCACCGCTGTAGAGCGCGATCGTGATCAGATTCATGTTCATCATGGTGAAACCGGCAAAGAACAACCTGAACAGCATGGAACGGTTGGCCTTTTTCATCGCCCCTTCAGCCGTTTCCGGATCGTAAGGCACGCCGGCATAACCTACCTGCGACAAGCGTTTTATCAGGGCGGAAAGTTTGACGCGCTTTTCATCCCAGCGCAGATGCAAGCGCCTGCCCGCCAGATTGACATTCGCGGTAGAAACCCCCGGCACGCGCATCATGGTGCGCTCGATCAGCCAGACACAGGCGGCGCAATGGATACCCTCGACCAGCAGGTGTGCATCTCGCATGTCGCCCTCGAAACGCACGAATTCCTGCTGCACCTCCGCCAGATCGTACATTTCCATATCTCTAGGCGGGGTAGGAGGAGGTGCCAGCAGCGCGCCCTGCGGGGTGCGCTGATAATAGCCTTGCATTCCCGCGTCGTAGATGGCCTCGCACACCGACTGGCAAGCGAAACAACAAAAATCGCGCATCTGCTCATCCAGCGTGCAATGAAAATCCGCATCGCTCGCAATTGGCAACCCGCAATGAAAACACCCGATAGACTCGGGTGCATTTTTCTTATCAACAGACATTGAAAGAACTAAGGCTTGGCAATGGCGACATAGACCTTTTGCTCAGTCTTGTATTCCCGGTCATGCTGCGCCGCATTGATTATCAAGTCCCAATTACCGGCACGCGGGAAGGCCAAACTACCCTGATAGTGTCCTGGCGTAATGGCTTGTAATTCCGTCTTGAAATCGAAAGCCGGGTCTCCTGGCCATTGCGCTTCGATCACTACCTTGACATCCTGGACCGGGTTGCCGTCCTTGTCTTTCAACTCAAACTGCATATCGGCGGGACTCGCCATCAGGATAAATTGCGCGGCCTCTTTTGTCGCCATCCCGTCATTCTGCAATTGCTGGGCAGACGACAAATGCGTTTGCCAGCCCAGGGTAGAACGCTCTGCCTGCTCCTGCATCCATTTCGCGTCATACTTGTTGTGTTCCCTGACACTGTAATGATCGTCCAGAATGCGTACCGGGGTGTGGAACACGTTCCACAGGAATTTCCCGTTGATTAGCACACCGGAAAGAATCACCGCCAGCAAACCAAATACCCAGGGATTACGCCAACCTTGTTTATTTTTCTGTGAAATCACTTCAATATCTCCCCGGACTTTCGTAGCAACGCTTGGAAAAAACTATTTCTTCGGGCCATTGAACACAGAATCGTAGCTGGCCTTCATCTTTTCATCATCAACGTTAACCGCATTAAATTTCAATTTGGTCACATCGGAAGTCAGGTTGGCAGCAGGCACTTTAACGAATACCGCGAATCCCGTTTCCTTGCCTGTATGCACCAGATGTTTTTTATCCGCCTCAACGATGATCTGCCCGGGCAGCGTGTTTTCCGTCCTGATTACAACCTGAATGTCCTTGCCAGTCTTGTTCAACACTTTGACGTTGTATTTGTTCTGGATCGAACCATCGCTCATGCTCACGAACAACGGCTGCCGTTCAGGCTCGACGCGCATCGTCATCGCGCCCAGATGGCTCAACCCGTAAATGATGCCGCACAGCGCCAGGAAAATGATGATGATGTAAGCCCAGGTTCGCGGATGTTGGTAAAGTTTGTGTACCGGTTTACCCTCCATCTCGTCCAGCGAAGCATAGCGTATCAAACCGTGCGGACGACCGACCTTGTCCATTACGGAATCGCAGGCATCAATACACAAGCCGCAAGTGATACAGCCAATCTGCTGTCCTTCACGAATATCCACCCCGGTCGGGCAGACATGCACGCACTGGAAGCAGTCAATGCAATCGCCCAGTTTGGCTTCGCTTGCGGCGGCTGTTCCGCGACGCATCCTGCCGCGCGGCTCACCACGATGCTCATCATAGGTCGGAAGTATCGTCTGCGAATCTGCCATTACCGCCTGAATGCGGCAGTACGGACACAACCACTGGCAAGTCTGCTCGCGCATGAAACCGGCAAGCAGATAAGTACCAAAAGTAAAGGCAAACAACGTCGCCCATTCGATAGTTGACAGATTGAAATGCGCCAGGTTATGCCAATACACGAAGGCATCTTCAAACCAGATGGTGAAACTGATCCCGGTCAAAATCGCCAGCGCAAACCAGATGGTGTGTTTGATCGCTTTTTTGCGGAATTTGTCTGCACTCATGGGTGCGGCATCGAGCTTGACACGCGCGTTGGGGTTGCCCTCGACCTTTTCTTCTATCCAGGTAAACCAGTCCACCCAGGTGGACTGAAAGCAGAAATATCCGCAGAATACACGGGAGGCGACCGAGGTGGCGGCGAACAGCGTCATCGCCATCAACAGCAGCAGCAATGAAACCATCCAGATGTCCTGCGGCAAAATCGTCAGGTTGAAAAAGTGGAATTGCCGGTTGTTCACGTCCAGCAATAGCGCCTGATTGCCGTGCCAGCGGAGGTAAGGGGCGAGAAAGAATATCAGCCAAAGTGACTCGGTAAAGTTTTTGAAGGTACGGAAGCGTCCCGGCATACGCTTGGCATGGATAGTCTTGTCGCCCGTATTGACCGACCATTCTTCATGCTCGTTATACAAGCCGGTTACTTGGCCGACTTCCTGCTTGGGTTTCTGTTCCTGCGCGCTCATACACTCACTCCCGGGTTTTGTCCGTCAACGACAGACGATAATAATAATGATTATTAGGGAAACACTGATTTATTCGATCTTGTCGTTTCCGCTTTTGCGGAAACCTTTTTTAATCAAGACGCTGGATTCCGGCCTACGCCGGAATGACGAATAAATCAGTGTTTCCTTAGAAAGAATACGCCGTGTGGATTCTGACAATTTATCAAAACCCGCACAGCGTGTACTTCTTCAAACGGAAAAAGGAGGAGGACATTCCCCCTCCTTTTCAGCACGATAAACTTACTTATCGCCCTTGTTCTTCATTACAGCGTTGTAAAACAACCAACCCAATGCTGCGATAACTGCGCCGAAAGCACCGGCCGTACCGATCATCAAACCCCAATATACGAAGTCATGTGACATTTTATTTTCCTTTCACAAAATCTGCACGGCTTGCGCCGTGCAGTGAGTTGGATAGTTACTGAACTGCTGATGCTGCTGTATCAGTAGCAGGAACTACCGATGATGCCGCATCTGCTGCGGGAGCAGCTACAGGAGCAGGAGCCGCTTCAGCCTTGCCACCACCAAACTTGTACACATACACAGCCAGTTTCTTGATCTCTGTGGGAGACAATTTACCTGCTTCAGTAAAGTTAGGCATGATCGCCACACGAGTTTCAGGATCGCCGGAGTTTACGCCATACTTGA
>JAVHSF010000032.1:0-2014 GCA_036172035.1 Gallionella sp.
ATAGTTCTCGAAGTTGCGTCATCAGGAAATCGCCCGCCTGGAAAAATCCCGTGGCCTGAAACCCAAGGCGGCAAGCACGGCAAAATAGACCGCCACTCCACCAGCCACCAGCGCAGCCAATCGGCTGACGCGCGACCACGGGTTACCGGTCAGCCAACTGTCCGTTGTTCCCATGCCAAACCACAGCAACAAGCCCAGTGCCAGCATGGCTGCCGCAATCCTGGCAAAAAATTTGCCCCAGCCGGGTTCGGGGTGGTAGATGCCGTTCTTACGCAAAAAATGAAACAAAATCGCGGAATTCAGGCACGCTCCGAGGCCGATGGACAACGCCAGCCCGGCATGAGCGATCCAGCCGATGAACAGCGCGTTCATCGCCTGGGTTGCCAGCAAGGTGACGATGCCGATCTTGACGGGGGTCTTGATGTTCTGTCTGGCGTAGAAACCGGGGGCAAGGATTTTCACCAGAATCAGCCCGATCAGCCCGACGCTGTAACCTACCAGCGCCTGGCTGGTCATCAACACATCATTTGCGACGAATGCGCCGCGCTGAAAGAAAGTCGAAATCAGCGGCACGGCCAGCAACCCCAGCGCCAGTGCAGACGGCAGCGCCAGCATGAAGGTCAAGCGCAAGCCCCAGTCCAGCAACCGGGAGTATTCAGCCGTGTCGTTGTTGGCGTGGCATTTGGAAAGCGAAGGCAACAATATCGTACCCAGTGCCGCACCCAACATGCCTGAGGGAAATTCCATCAGACGATCGGCGTAATACAGCCAGGAGACACTGCCCGCCACCAGGAATGACGCGAAGATCGTGTTGATAATCAGGCTGATCTGGGCGATGGACACACCGAACATGGCGGGCCCCATCTGCTTGATGACGCGCCACATGCCTTCGTCACGCCAGCTAAAGCGCAAGGTGGGCAGCATGTCTATCTTCTTCAGGAAAGGCAGTTGAAACGCCAGTTGCACGATACCCGCCACAAACACCGCCCAGGCCAGCGCCATGACCGGCGGATGGCAGTACGGTGCCAGCCACAGCGCGCCTCCGATAAAACAAATATTGAGCAGGATGGGCGCGAAGGCCGGCACCCAGAACTTGTTATAGGTATTGAGTATCGCCGCCGCCACCGCCACCAGCGAGATGAAAAAAATATACGGGGATGTCCAGCGCAGCAGTTGTACCGTGAGATCGAATTTTTCGGCATCCTGCGCGAAACCAGGCGCGCTAATGTAGACCAGCAGCGGCGCGGCGATGATGCCCATCAGGGTGATGACGAACAAGACCAGCGCCAGCATGGTGGTGACATGATCCACCAGCAGCTTGGTGTCCTCATGGCCGCGCCGGTTGCGGTATTCGCCGAAGATCGGCACGAAAGCCTGCGAAAACGCCCCTTCGGCAAACATGCGGCGCAGCAGGTTGGGCAATTTGAAAGCAACAAAAAAAGCATCGGTCGCCATACCCGCGCCAAACACGCGCGCGATTAACACGTCGCGACCGAAGGCCAGGATGCGCGACACCAGCGTCAGACCGCTAACGGTCGCCAGGGAACGAAGTAAATTCATGGCATTAAGCGCTTAACACGACACACCTCAAGCGCGTGTGCCAGCATATTGATCGCGGCGCTCTGTGCCAAATTTTGGATGCTTGATGGTTGCCGCCATTTGCTGCGCGGTTCTACCGGTACGCACTTTAAGGCTGTTGTCCTCGGCAAACTTGCGCACCACCCGATACGACTCGGCATCAATCTGTTCCAGTTTTGCATCCAGCACCACGGCGGGCAGGCCATCAATATGAACAGGGTGTAGATAATCCGAGTAACTCAAACGATGGCTGGATAATTGTTCTGCCAGCAAGCCACACAACCGTTCTGTCCAGTCTGGATAGGTGAAGGCTTCGCCATTTAACGTAATTCCCAGAATCACCCATTCTTCCTGTTTACGAAACATATTCCCCCCTTAAACAAACAATTAAATGCGGACACCACCTATTCATCTCAGCGGTCATCCATCCAAACAA
>JAVHSF010000033.1:0-2011 GCA_036172035.1 Gallionella sp.
ATGAAATGGATCGCCGCCGGATTGCTGGGCGTTGCAGCCTGTTTGTATGTCGCGGGCAAGTGGCTTGCCTGGGGCTATCTGGCGGCTTTTGCCGAGGCGGCGATGATCGGCGCGCTGGCGGACTGGTTCGCGGTGGTCGCGCTGTTCCGCCATCCGCTGGGGATTCCGATCCCGCACACTGCCATCGTCACCCGCAACAAACGCACCATCGCCAACAGTCTGGCCGATTTTGTGGTGGGGCAATTTTTGAGTGCGGAAATTATCGGGCAACGGCTCAAACGCTTTGATGCGGCTCAACATTTGTCGCAATGGTTGGCATTGACTGAAAATCGGCACAAGGTCGCGGGCTACCTCAACAAGGCGGTCGTCCATGGCGTGCAAACGCTGGACGACAGGCGCATTCACGACTTCATCTCCGATGCCGCCAGAAATAAACTGCAACAGATTGATTTATCGGGGTTTATGGTAGGAGGGCTGGAGCTTGTGACGCGCGGTCGGCAGCATTACAAGATATTGCACGGCGGACTGAACCGCTTCGCCGACTATGTCGAAAATGCCGACAATGACGAGAAAATTACCGCCTTCATCAAGGGCTGGAGCGAGAATGCCTTCGTGCAAAGCATGATAGAGCCGTTCGTGCCGACCATTCGGGCGGCAGTGGTCAACAAGCTGCGCGCGGCGGCAGAGGATGAGAGCAACGGACTGTATCTGGAATTCGACGAACAGATAAAATCTTACGTCGCGCGGCTGCAACAAGACCCGGCATTGCGGCAATGGGTGAGCGACCAGAAAAACACCCTGCTCAACCATGCCGGGTTTGGCCAGCAAATCGAATCGCTGTGGAATCAGTTCCGCGACTGGGTGGTGCTGGACTTGTCGCATCCCGAATCCGCGATCTCCGGCAAACTGACGCATCTGGTCGGCGAGCTGGAGCAGCACCTGGCCAGCAACGAGCCAATCCGCGCCTGGCTCAACGAGCAGATTCAAGCCGCCTTGATTCAAGCCGCCAATGCCAACAAGGGGCTGGTCGGCGACTTGATCCGCGAAGAGTTCGGCAACTGGGACGACCGGTACATGGTCAACCGCCTTGAGCTGTATCTGGGGCGAGACCTGCAATACATCCGCATCAACGGCACGCTGGTCGGCGGGCTGTTCGGGCTGCTGATCTACGCGGCGACGAGGTTGGCGCAGGGAGGGTAGCGGGGTGGGTTGTTGCGCTGCCCGCCGCGACATTCAATCTGGAAACGGTGGGCAAGCTGCCCATCCTGCAAAGGTACTTAACCATGATTCCCTTCAAATTGCTCGAGAGTGTAACCGAGCGCGGCGCAACCCTGCGGCTTTACCAGCGCGGTGAAACGTTCTCGATCCGCGTGGATAAGGCGGGTGAACTGATGAACAGTCGCGCCCACCATTCCGAAGAGGTGCTGGCGGAACTGGCTTGTGAGGCTATCAAGGCGCGGGCAAATCCGCACTTGCTGGTGGGCGGGCTGGGCATGGGGTTTACGCTGGCAGCCGTGCTGGCTCGGGTTGCGCCCGAAGCGCGGGTGACCGTTTCGGAATTACTGCCTGCGGTAGTGCGCTGGAATCGTGATTACCTGGGCAAGGTGGCCGGTTTCCCGCTTAACGATGAACGTGTTCGGGTGCTGGAGCAGGATGTTGGACAAGTGATGCGGGAACATAAAAACGGTTTCGATGCCATCATACTGGACGTTGACAACGGGCCCGCCGCTTTTACCCACGACGATAATGACGCGCTGTACAGATTGCCCGGACTAAAGATTGTCCATGATGCACTCAGGCCGGGTGGCGTGCTGACGGTCTGGTCAGCCAGTTCCAATCCGGAGTTTACCCGGCGCATGGCGGAAGCCGGTTTTGTGGTGACGCAACAGCGTGTCGGCTCGCACCAGGCACAGCGCGGCAACCGCCACCTCATCTGGATGGGGGTTCGACGCGATTGATATGACCCCATTGACCTGCCTCGACACTTGTTTTATGCGAATGACAAACAAAA
>JAVHSF010000034.1:0-2011 GCA_036172035.1 Gallionella sp.
CGTTACCCGCCCCACCCAATAAGCCGGACGGCGGCGCTGGTGCGCAACGGCGAGTACGATGATTTGTGTGGGCATCACGCGGTAGATGATATGAAAGGGAAAACGCTTTAAGCCGGCTTTGTGAATATCGGGGCTGATTATCGTCGGATAAAAATTGGGGGCGGTGCAAATATGCGCCATGACCGCATCAAATTCTGTAACGTAGTCCGCGCCCAAACCGTGCAAACGGCTCTGATAAAACGCGACGCTGTCATGATGCTCATCAAACGCATTCGGGTGAAACTGGTAATTCATTTCAGCAGCAAGCGAATCGCAGCACTCGCTTCTTCGGCAGAAATGGTTTTAACCGTTCCATTGTCAATTTCCGCCGAGCGGCGAAGCACTTCGATGCGCCATGCCTCGGCAATTTCATTTTCGCTTTGCGCTTCCAGGCTCAGCAGCAGCTTGTGCGCGAGCTCGGCACGCTGTTGCATGGGCAGATCTAGCGCGGTGCGTTCAAGTGTTTCTGTGTTCATGGCTTTCTCCTCAATTTAACTCAACAGCGATGAGACATTTTGCGCGATACGGGTTTGTAATTCCAGTGCTTGAGCATTCAGCACTTCCAGTTCCTCGTTCAGCGTTTCCAGCTTTTCCTTGAAGTCTTCGTCGCTGACTTCCTCGCCAGCAGCCACGCCGACATAGCGACCGGGGTTGAGGCTCCAGCCTTGGGCTTCGATTTCTTTGATGCTGGCGGCTTTGCACAATCCTGCAATATCGCGATATGCGATATTGCAGGAACCCTCACCCTGCGCTCTCCGAGAGGGAGAGGGTGCAAATACTTCTTCCAGCTTGGCCTTGGCCTCTTCGCCGCCCAGGGTGGTGTCTGGCGCTTCGCCGCGATACAGGCGCACGATGTTGGCGATGAAGCCAATCTGCGCATCCGCCCAGTCGCGGTGGGCGCGGTCTATCTGGCGGTAGATATGGCGCGCGTCTATAAACAGAACCGTGTTTGCACGGTTCTGTTTACCCTCATCCTGCCCTCTCCCAGGGGGAGAGGGGATAGAGGCGAGTATTTGCTGGAGTACGGCTTCTGTTTTATTGAAAACCTGCGCATTTTCAAAACGCAGTACCGTATGCCCAAGTGAGCGCAGGTAATTGTCTCGTTTGGCATCATGCTTCTGCCTTTCGGCGGTTTGATGGACTGATCCATCCAGTTCGACCACCAGCCCATGTTCTGCACAGAAAAAATCGACAATGTAATCGCCTATCTGGTGTTGGCGGCGAAACTTCAGATTCGCCAGCTTCCGGTTGCGCAACAACTCCCACAAAGCCTCTTCGGCAGGAGTCTGCTTTTCCCGAAGCGCACGCGCCTCATCCACCAATCCCTGAAATACATATCCCCCTCTCCCATGCTGCGCACCCTCTCCCCCTGGGAGAGGGCAGGGTGAGGGGTCACGCATGACGCGGCGCAACCAGGCGTACGCACCCTCTCCCTCTGGGAGAGGGCAGGGTGAGGGTGGACAAGGTGAAAGCGAAGCTTTCCCCTTGTCCATGAACCACAGCGTACAAGGCAGGGTGACGGTGTAGAACATGTTGGGGCCGACGGCGACCATCACGTCCACGGCGCGGGCTTCAATCAATTGCTTGCGGATTTCCTGTTCGCTGCTGCGCGCGTCAGAGGCGGAGTTCGCCATGACAAATCCGGCACGGCCTTTGTCATTCAGGCTGGAATAGAACAGTTGTATCCACAGCATGTTGGCGTTGTCGGTGCGCGGCACGCCGAAGGGGAAACGGCGGCCTGCACCCACGTCCGAGGCCAGCCTGTCCTTATCCACGGCGTTGACGTTGAACGGCGGATTGGCGAGAACGAAGTCGAATTTACCGAGCGCTTCGTGCGGGTCGTCGTAGTAGCTGTTGATGTGGCCGCCGTGGCGAATATCGCCTTCGAGGCCGTGGATGGCGAGGTTCATGCGCGCCAGCCGTCCGGTATCGTCAGTCTTTTCCACGCCGTGGATAAGCAGTTCATCGGCAG
>JAVHSF010000035.1:0-1605 GCA_036172035.1 Gallionella sp.
GTTTTGCCAGAATGTCCTGATCGGCGGCTTTCCAGCCAGCCAGCAGCGAGGTGGGGCTGCGTGTGTCGTTATTGGCGATGCAATCCGCAGGCGCGGTAGATGAAACGCGACAGGCGTAGCCTATCGCCTCGGCATCCTGCGTTTTTTGCTCCGCAACACCGGTGATCCTGTCGCAGCCCGAGAGGGCAACGGCAAGCAACAATAATGGCAGGGTGCGGCGGAGAGGCATGATGCCTAAGCCTTGGCCAGTTCTGCGCGCAGCGCGGCCAGTACCGTGTCGTACTTGTTGGCATCGGTGTCCTTGCGTGCGCTGAAAATGGCTGAACCTGCCACGAAAGTATCCACCCCTGCGGCGGCGACTTCGCGGATGTTGGCGGGGCCCACGCCGCCGTCAATTTCCAGGCGGCAGTTGTAGCCGCCTGCGTCTATCATGGCGCGTACCTTGCGCGCCTTGTCCAGCGTGTAAGGAATGAATTTCTGACCGCCAAAGCCGGGGTTGACCGACATGAGCAGCACCATGTCCAGCTTGGGCAGGACATATTCCAGGATGTCCAGGGGCGTGGCGGGGTTGAACACCACGCCCGCCTTGCAGCCGGATTCCTTGATCAGGCCGATGGTGCGGTCTATGTGTTCCGATGCTTCCGGGTGGAAAGTGATGTAACTCGCGCCCGCCTTGGCGAAATCGGGGATGATGCGATCCACCGGCTTGACCATCAGATGCACGTCAATCGGGGCAGTCACGCCATGCTTGCGCAGCGCTTCGCAGACCAGAGGACCGATGGTCAGGTTGGGGACGTAATGGTTATCCATCACGTCGAAGTGAACGATGTCCGCGCCGGAGGCCAGAACGTTATCAACTTCCTCGCCCAGACGGGCGAAATTGGCAGAAAGAATGCTTGGAGCGATTTGGTACATGATATGACCTCCCAGTTGGTTTAAACACGGTTAGTTTGGACAAAGAGCGCGTATTCTAAACCGAATGCGGCATAAATTGGCTATAGCAGCGTCGCAATATCATCCGGGGACGAAGGGAGCGTTTCGGGTTGCAGCGTTGCTGTGGGATAATTCGACGATGAATAAGACACTTCTCTCCGGCCTCAATCCCCCTCAACTGCAAGCCGTCACCCTGCCATTACAGTCCGCGCTGGTGCTGGCCGGTGCGGGCAGTGGCAAGACGCGCGTGCTGACCACGCGCATCGCGTATCTGATCAGCACCGGCGCGGTCAGTCCGCACGACATTCTGGCAGTGACCTTCACCAACAAGGCGGCGAAAGAAATGGTGACGCGCCTGTCGGCGATGTTGCCGATCAATACGCGCGGCATGTGGATAGGCACGTTTCACGGTTTGTGCAACCGCCTGTTGCGCGCGCATCACCGCGAAGCGAATCTGCCGCAGACCTTTCAGATACTCGATTCTGGTGACCAGCTCTCCGCCATCAAGCGGGTGATGAAATATCTGAATGTGGACGACGAGAAATATCCGCCGCGCGACCTGCAACATTTCATCAGCGGCAGCAAGGAACAGGGGCTGCGCGCCCACGAGGTGGAAGCCTATGATCCATACACGCGTCGCAAGGTGGAGGTGTTTGCCGAGTATGACGCGCA
>JAVHSF010000035.1:1705-9443 GCA_036172035.1 Gallionella sp.
GCGAATGTCGGCAACATGCAGGAGTTGTTGCGCGATTTCCAGGTCGAGGCAGTCATCAAGCTGGAACAGAACTACCGCTCGCACGGCAATATTCTCGATGCCGCCAATGCGCTGATTGCCAACAACAAGAACCGCATGGGTAAGAATCTGTGGACGGCTGAACATGGCGGCGAGCCGTTGCGCGTCTATGAAGCGCCTAATGATGTGGAAGAAGCCAATTTTATTGTCAATGAAATCAGGCAGCTAAAATCGGAGGGCGTAAAGCTGTCCGAGATGGCGCTGCTGTACCGTTCCAATGCGCAGTCGCGGGTGCTGGAACATGCGCTGGTGTCGGCAGGGCTGTCTTATCGGGTGTATGGCGGACTGCGCTTTTTCGAGCGGCAGGAGATCAAGTACGCGCTGGCTTACCTGCGCCTGATGGAGAACACTGACGATGATAATGCCTTGTTGCGCATCATCAACTATCCGACGCGCGGCATCGGCGCGCGCAGCATCGAGCAGTTGCAGGACGCGGCGAAGCAATACAACACCACGCTGTGGGATGCGGCGGCGCGGGCGGGTGGCAAGGTCGCAGCCTTCGTCGGGCTGATAGAGTCGCTGCGCAGCGCGACGCGTGAATTGCCCTTGCCCGAAATCATCGAGCATGTGCTGGCGCATAGCGGGCTGACCGCACATTACGAAAACGAAAAGAATCATCCTGCAAAAAGGCGCGAGGCTGAGGAGCGGCTGGAGAACCTCAACGAGTTGATTACGGCGGCGACGCTGTTTGTGCATGAGAATGAGGACGACAGCCTGACCGCCTTTTTGACGCACGCTTCGCTGGAGGCGGGCGAGCATCAGGCGGGCGATCAGGAAGACGCGCTGCACTTGATGACAGTGCATTCTGCCAAGGGGCTGGAGTTTCACACGGTATTCATCACCGGGCTGGAGGAGGGTTTGTTCCCGCATCAGAACAGCCAGAACGTGGATGGCGGGCTGGATGAGGAGCGCCGCCTGATGTATGTGGCGATCACCCGCGCACGCCGCAGACTTTATCTGAGCTTCGCGCAGAGCCGCATGTTGCATGGCAAGGTGGCTTACGGCCTGGCATCGAGTTTCCTGCGTGAATTGCCGGAAGAATTGCTGCGCTGGTTGTCGCCGCGTGTCGTGCAGCGCAGCAACCCGTTCACTGCGTTTGGTTATTCGGTGCCAGTTGCCGCAGCCCATGCTGCGCCCGTGTCTGCGCCCGTGTCTGCGCCGGTGCAGCGGTCGGTCAGTGGCACGGCCTGGCGCGTCGGCCAGCGCGTGTTCCACCAGAAATTCGGCGAAGGCACGATTACCGGTGTCGAGGGGGGCGGGGCGGATGCGCGGGTGCAGGTGAATTTCAAACATGCCGGCAGCAAGTGGCTGGCGCTGGCCTATGCCAAACTGACGGGAATATAGGCTGTCCCGTTACACGACCGACTGGATTTCCGTGCCGTGCTTCGCGAAGTGCTGCGCGCTTTCGACGAGTTTCAGGCGGCTTAATTAAAGGTTGGGTGGTGGGAAGCGGGTAGCCAGTTTATCTGGCACTTCCTTCCTGGTCGCCAGGCTGATGGCGCCGGCTTCGCTGATTGCGGAAATCATGACGGCGATTAGTGTCGGCAGAATGGCAATGCGTGTCAGGGCTGTCCAGATGATGTGCCGCATACTCGTTTCATGCGCAGTCAGACTGATCAGCCATGCAAGAAAGATCAGCGTGGCCGAGATGGCGTAGCCGATCATGAGCCACTGGCTATGTTTGAACGCCAGCTTCCAGTGCATGTCCACGAACCAGCTAGTGGTTTTGTTGCTGCGCCAATATAGGTACACAGCCAGTGCGCCTGAGCTGAACAGCGGAATCAGCAAGCCCACCATGCCGATTTTCAATGCCAAAACCGCTGGAGCCATCAATAAGTTGAAAGCGAATAAACCTGCAATGAGCAGGTTATGCGGCAGTTGCGCCCGGGTTATTTCGCTACCGCTTGCCTGGAATTTCATGAATGCTCCCAACGTAATATTATGCAATGCATATTAGCATAGCCTGATATTCATGGTTGCGCGTTGCAGGGTGGTCAAGCCGACGGGTCGGGTGCGGCAGGTTTCAGCAGGGGAATTTCATCCTTGAACGGGAAGATGTTACGGTAGCTGACATACAGCGAGGTGAAGCCCAGCGGCAGCACTACGATCAGGCCGATGCTGTATGGCAACATGCCGAGTACCAGGGCGATCGCTTGCATGATGATGCTGTATACGGTGTACGGGATGAAATTGCGCAAAGTACCCAGCAGGCTGGCGCGTATCGCGGCCAGGGGAGGCAGGTCGTTGAAGTACACCAGCATGGGGGCATATTGAAAGGCCAGCATCAGTAAAAACATCAGCGCGAAGCCAGCCAGCAAACTGAACGATACGCCAGGTCCGGCTGCCTGCACGGCGTTTGACAGCATCTGTTGATCGGAGATGGACTTCAGTGTTGTCAGCAGTGTGCCGAGTGCAGTGCCGCCGATCAGGAGCATTGTTATCGCGGCAATTACCACACCCAGTATCAGCAAGCCTCCGAGTGAAGCCAGGCGCGCAGGATGTTTCTTGAATCCAGCCAGAAGATGTGTAAATTTGATGGTTTCGTCTTCTTCCAGGGCGCGACAAACACGCATGTATCCGGTTATCACTATCGGCATAAGCAGCAAGGCAGCAAACGGTCCGATTGCCGGAATTTTGAGGATAAAAAGCATCAACAGTGAGCCGAGCAGGGCAATGGGGATGGACAGCAGCGGGTTGCGCATGATGAGCTGGTAACCCTGTTTGACCCAGCGCCAGCCGCGTAGGGCATTCATTTTTTGTATTTCGGTCATCGTTATATCCAGACAGGTGTTGTTGCGAGGTGGTTTTTCAGTATCCGCTCGAAATGGCGCGGATCATGGGCGTGGATTAATTCACCCTCGCGCGGCAAATGCAAGTCGAACAGGCGCGACAGCCAGAAGCGCAGGGCGGCCAGCCGCAGTATCAGCGGCCAGGCGGCGCGCTCATTCTCCTGCAACGGGCGCACCGCGTGATAGGCGCGCAAAAAACCTTGCGCGAGCGTGGCATCCAGCTTGCCGTCTGGGTTCATGCACCAGTCATTGATCGTGATCGCCACGTCGTAGAGCAGGGCATCGGTGCAGGCGAAATAAAAATCTATCAGCCCGCCTACGCGGTCACCTTCCAGCAGTACGTTGTCGCGGAACAGGTCGGCGTGAATGACTCCCTGCGGCAAGGATGACCAGTTTTGTTGTGCTTGCAGCGAGATTTCGCCATCCAGCAGGGAGGCTTGTGCGGCATCTAAAAAAGGTCTGATCTGCGGTGCGGTCGCAGCGCGCCATGCACGCCCACGCGGGTTGGGCATGATTTGTGAAAAACTCTGTCCGGCGACGTGCATTTGCCCCAACATCGCTCCCATCGCCGCGCACTGTTTAAGGTTGGGCGCGGTAGTTGATTTGCCATTCAGACGGCTGACGATGCAGGCGGGCTTGCCTTTCAACCCGCCCAGAAACTGATTGTGGCGATTGGCTACCGGAGCGGGGCAGGGGATGCCGTGCCGTGCCAGATGCGCCATCAAATTCAGATAGAAGGGCAGTTCGTCGGCGCTGAGTTTTTCAAAGATCGTCAGCACGAAGCGGCCATTGCCGGTGGTGATGAAATAGTTGGTGTTCTCAATGCCGGAAGCAATCCCTTGCAGTTCCAGTAATTGTCCCAGCGAATAATCAACCAGCCAGTCAGTCAGTTCGGTTTCTGCAACAGTCGTAAAAACAGCCATAAATCAGAAGCGGTGAATGATCCACTGGGGGGGGCGGAAACCAGAATCCAGACTCTCCTGGCGGGCGAATTTCCCGTCGCCTTTGTCATCCACCAGATAGTAGGGAGCGCCTACTTTCGGGGTCACCTTGATCATGTATAGCCTGCCGCCGGAACGGTATTCTTCGACGGTTAACTCGGTCTGCTTGATGATGTTGATTCCCGCTTCATCCACGGGTGCGGCTTCGGGTTCGGCTGTCAACGCGGGCGGCGGCAACATGGGTTCTAAATTGGCAGGGACGGGTTCGGCGGCGAATGCGGAAATCGAAAAGCCGCTCAGCAGTAAAAAGGATAGGAAGCGCATGGTGGCAGACCCGGTAGGTTGGAAGGGAGGTATTTTAGCCGATTTATGCGGCGGCTTTATAGTTTCCTCAAGGGACGAACGGTTTTCTACAGGTATAGCTGTCGTTCGCGTTCTGCCTCGGTGGGCTCGAATCCAGAGGTTTCATAGTGCTTGAAAATGGCCTTGACGACTTCATTGGGTGCATCAATTATCTTAATCAGATCAAGGTCTGGTGGGCTGATGACGCGTTCTTCCAGCAGCGCGGTTTTGAACCAGTCGAGCATTCCCGTCCAAAACTTGCTGCCTACCAGAATGATGGGCATGCGGCGGGTTTTGCCGGTTTGCACCAGCGTCAGGGCTTCCATTAGCTCGTCCAGCGTGCCGAAGCCGCCCGGCATGACGACGTAAGCCTGGGTGAACTTGACGAACATCACTTTGCGGGCGAAAAAATGTTGAAAAGTCTGGCTGATGTTCTGGTAGGGATTGCTGCTTTGCTCGTGCGGCAACTGGATGTTCAGGCCGACGCTGGGTGATTTTCCGTAAAATGCGCCCTTGTTGGCGGCTTCCATGATGCCGGGGCCGCCGCCGGAAATGACCGAAAATCCCGCGTCGGACAGCAGCCGCGAAATTTCTTCTGCGAGTTTGTAATAAGGCTGGCCGGGCTGGGTGCGGGCGCTGCCAAACACGCTGACGGCGGGGTGGATATTGGCGAGCCGGTCGGTGGCGGAAACAAATTCTGACATAATGCCGAACACGCGCCATGCCTCTTTGGCATCCCATGCTTCAGGGGTGTCGGGGGTAAACAGCTTCTTCGCATGGTTCATTTCAGTCCCTAATAATTATCAAAAAATGAAAACATTACTCTTGGTGGATGGATCGTCTTTTCTTTATCGCGCGTTTCATGCCATACCCGATATGCGCAACCAGCACGGCGAACCGACCAACGCGGTCTATGGTGTGCTTGGCATGTTGCGCCGCCTGCGCCATGATTACCCGGCAGATTATAGCTTGTGCGTATTTGACGCAAAAGGTAAAACCTTCCGCGACGACCTGTATCCGCAATATAAGGCACATCGCCCTGCCATGCCGCCCGATCTGGTCGTGCAGATCGAGCCGCTGCATCAGGCGATCGCCGCCTCCGGCTGGAAAATCGCCATGGTGGACGGGGTGGAAGCGGATGACGTGATCGGCACGCTGGCACGGCAAGCCGCAAGAGACGGCGTGCGCTGCATCATCGCCACCGGTGACAAGGACTTGGCGCAACTGGTGGACGAACACATCACGCTGATCAACACCATGAATAACGAGACGCTGGATATTGCTGGCGTGACGGCCAAATTCGGCGTACCGCCGGAGCGGATTGTTGATTACCTGAGTCTGGTAGGCGACGCGGTGGACAATGTGCCGGGCGTGGAAAAAGTCGGTCCCAAGACGGCGGTGAAATGGCTCAACCAGCATGGTTCGCTGGAAAATTTGCTGCGCAATGCCGACACGATCTCCGGCGTGGTCGGCGCGAATCTGCGCCGTGCGCTGGACTGGCTGCCGCAGGCTAGGCGCTTGATTACGGTGAAATGCGACGTGCCGGATTTGCCTGCTTACAGTGAGATGATTCCGTCGGCACAGGACAGGGAAAAGCTGATCCCGTTGTTTGAACGGCTGAATTTCAGAACCTGGCTGCGTGAACTCTCTGTACCCTCTCCCTCTCCCCTGCAAGAAGAGGGCAAGGCTGGGGAGGACACATTGCACCCTCACCTTCAAGGGGAGGGTGGGGATGAGGTGTTGGGGGCAGTCACGTTCGACGAAAAAGCCGCTCGTACCGACAGAACCCATTATCAGACGATAATGACTGAATCTCAACTTGTTGATTTTATTGAAAAATTATTTTTAGCGGAGCTGGTCTGCGTGGATACCGAGACCACCGGACTGGAGGTGATGGAAGCGCAGCTGGTCGGCATGTCGTTCGCCGTCACGCCGCACGAAGCGTTTTATCTGCCGCTGGCGCATGTTTATCCGGGCGCGCCAAAACAGCTGGATCGCGCCTGGACGCTCGCCCAACTGCGTCCCTGGCTGGAAAGTACGCAACACAAAAAAGTCGGGCAGAACCTGAAATACGACCAACATATTCTTGCCAATCATGGCATCAGTCTGGCTGGAATCCACGACGACACACTGTTGGAATCGTATCTATTGGAAAGCCATAAATCGCACGACATGGACAGCCTCGCGTTGCGCCATCTTAATGTCAAAACCATCAGCTATGCCGAGGTAGTGGGACGTGGCGCGAAGCAGATTTGTTTCGATCAGGTTGACCTGGACATCGCCACGCACTACGCCGCCGAGGATGCCGACATCACCCTGCAACTGCATCAAACGCTTGCGCCGCAGATTGAGGCGGTCGCAGGCTTGCAGCACGTGTACCGTGAAATCGAGTTGCCGACCATGCAGGTGTTATACATCATGGAGCGCAACGGCGTGTTGTTGGACAGTGAACTGCTGAGAATTCAAAGTCATGAGCTGGGGTTCAAGCTTATCGCACTGGAAGCGCGCGCGCATGAGGCTGCCGACCAACCGTTCAACCTGAACTCGCCCAAGCAGATACAGGAAATCCTGTTTGACAAGCTCAAGCTGCCGGTGAAGAAAAAAACCCCCAGCGGTGCGCCTTCCACCGACGAAGAAGTGTTGCAGGAACTGGCGCTGGATTACCCGCTGCCGAAAATTTTGCTGGAATATCGCGGCATGGCGAAGCTCAAATCTACCTATACCGACAAACTGCCGAAAATGGTCAACCGCCGTACCGGGCGGGTGCATACCAGTTACTCGCAGGCAGTGGCGGTGACCGGGCGGCTGGCCTCCAGCGACCCCAATCTGCAAAACATCCCGGTGCGCAGCGCCGAAGGTCGGCGCATCCGCGAAGCCTTCATCGCGCCCCCGGGCAGCTGCATCGTCGCGGCGGATTATTCGCAAATCGAGTTGCGTATCATGGCGCACTTGTCAGCCGATGCGGGGCTGGTGCAGGCGTTCGCCAACAACGAAGACGTGCATCGCGCCACCGCCGCCGAAATCTTCATGACGACACCGGATAATGTCACCAGCGAACAGCGCCGCTACGCCAAAGTCATCAATTTCGGCCTGATCTACGGCATGTCGGCCTTTGGCCTCGCCAAACAGTTGGGCGTGGAACGCGGTGCGGCGCAAGCCTATATCGAACGCTATTTCGCGCGTTATCCCGGCGTGAAAAATTACATGGACAGCACTCGCCTTCAGGCCAAACAGCAGGGTTACGTCGAAACCGTGTTCGGCCGCCGTTTGTGGCTGCCGGAAATCAACAGCAGCAACGCCATGAAGCGTCAGGGCGCAGAACGCGCCGCGATCAACGCGCCGATGCAAGGCACGGCAGCCGACCTGATCAAACTGGCGATGATTAAAGTCCAGCACTGGCTGGAAACGGAAAAATTGCACAGCCGGTTAATCATGCAAGTCCACGACGAACTGGTGCTGGAAGTGCCGGAAGAGGAACGGGCGCTGGTGCAAGAAAAATTACCCGGGCTGATGTGCCATGTCGCTGGTTTGAATGTGCCGCTGCGGGTCGAATTGGGTGCGGGGAAGAACTGGGATGAGGCGCACTAG
>JAVHSF010000036.1:0-1996 GCA_036172035.1 Gallionella sp.
TTCACCGCCTCGATCGGGATGCCGATGGTGTCGGCGACCGATACGGCATCGAGCAAATCCTGACGCGACGAACAGTATTCGCTGTTGTCGTCATCTTCCCAGTTCTTCATGAACAGGCCGATCACCTCATAGCCCTGTTGTTTGAGCAACAGCGCGGTGACCGAGGAATCCACCCCGCCGGACAGACCGACTACTATTTTTGCTTTAGTCATAATGAACCAGCAAATCCAATGGATAGCGTTTCCCCGCGAGGTAATCTTCCATGCAGCGCAACACCAGCGGGCTGCGGTGACGGGATGGGTTGGCGCGGATTGTGTCAGGTGTCAGCCACACGGCGCGCACAATGCCCTGATCCAGCTTGAGTTCGGGGTGCTGCGCAAGCAGCTTTCCGGCAAAGGCGAAACGCAAATAAGGGGTGTCGGATTCGGGCGCGTTCCAGCGGTAAATGCCAATCAGATACTCAGGCTCGAAGTCAAAGGCGGATTCTTCCAGCGTTTCACGGATGGCTGCGTCTGGCAGGGATTCGCCGGCTTCGAGGTGTCCGGCGGGCTGGTTGAAGCGCAGGCCTTGAGCGGTTTCTTCCTCGACCAGCAAAAATTTGCCCTCGCGTTCGATGACGGCGGCGACGGTAACGTGAGGTTTCCAGATCATGGCTTTGATTTCCCCGCTCACCGGCTTGATTTGGCAAGCCGTAAAATAAAAAAGAAGCCAGGATGAACTGTCTTCTTTTTTGTTTGCTGCATATTTGGTGCCGGGGGGGGGAATCGAACCCCCACGCCCTTTCAGGCACCGGATTTTGAGTCCGGCACGTCTACCAGTTCCATCACCCCGGCAAGGAGGGGCGCATTATCCATGAAATAGTGATGCATATCAACTACAATCGCGCCTTTGTGAAAATATTGGGCTGTTATGCGTACTGATGAATTCGATTTTGCTTTGCCGGAATGCCTGATCGCCCAGCATCCGCCGGAGCAACGCGGCGCGAGCCGCTTGCTGTGCGTGCGCGGCGACACGCTGGAAGACCGTCAGTTTGCCGATTTTTTACAACAGCTTAAACCGCATGATGTGCTGGTATTGAACGATACCCGCGTCATCAAGGCACGGTTGTTTGGCAGCAAATCCAGCGGAGGCAAGATAGAAGTGCTGGTTGAGCGCGTGTTGAGCGAGCATGAAGTGCTGGCTCAGGTGCGCGCCAGCAAATCGCCCAAGGCAGGCAGTTATCTGCAACTATCCGGTGAACTGGAGGTCGAGGTGCGGGGGCGCGAGGGGGAATTTTTCCATCTGCGCTTTACCTCTGAAACCCCGGTACTGGAACTGCTGGAGCGTTTTGGTCGGCTGCCGTTGCCACCCTACATCACTCATGCGGCGGAAGAACAAGACGAGGCGCGCTATCAGACGGTGTTCGCGCGCCAGTCCGGCGCGGTGGCTGCACCCACGGCGGGGTTGCATTTTGATGAGGCAATGCTGCAAGCCTTGCGCGACAGAGGGGTGAAGCTGGCTTATGTGACCCTGCATGTCGGCGCGGGTACGTTCCAACCGGTGCGCGCCGAGTATGTCCACGAACATGCGATGCACAGCGAATGCTATGAAATCCCGCAGCTGACCGTGGATGCCATCGCGCGGGCGCGGACGGCGGGCGGGCGGGTGGTCGCGGTGGGGACAACCAGCTTGCGCGCGCTGGAGAGTGCCGTCGCTTTGGGCGAATTAAGGGCGGGGACGGGCGAGACGCGCATCTTCATTACGCCGGGCTATCGTTTTCGTGTGGTGGATGTGCTGCTGACCAATTTTCACCTGCCGAAATCCACACTGCTGATGCTGGTCAGCGCGTTCGGCGGCATGGCGGAAATCCGCGCGGCGTACCGCCACGCGGTGGCAAAAGAATACCGCTTTTTCAGCTATGGCGACGCGATGCTGATCGAAAAGAAGCAGTGAGTGGCGAGTGGTGAGTAGGAAGTAGGAAGTAGGAAGCAGGAAGCAGGAAGCAGGAAGCAGGAAG
>JAVHSF010000037.1:0-1970 GCA_036172035.1 Gallionella sp.
TCGATGCAGTTTTTGTCTTCTTGAAGCAGTGCGGCAGCAATTTCTTCCTTGTGGTCCAGCAGAGCGCGAAGTGTAGATGCTTTCGATTGATTGCCAGTCTTGAGCCAAATCACTTTCGGTGGAGAGCCATAGAGCGTACTGAGTTCATGAAAGTCGGAGTCGCGGGTGACGATGACATAATCATTCGATTTAGCGTAATTCCAAATCTGGCGATCCGTGGATGCCTCAAGTTGTAGCAATGTAATCTGTGAACTGCCCGGATAGTCGGCCTGTAACAACGGCACGATACGCCGAGGCAGGTTCTCATCGAGCAGCAACTTCATGCTGCGTTGAGAGAATACAGATTATGTTCACGGTTTGCGGCGAAGCCCAGGCAGGCGGCGATATCCTCGGGCTGCAATTCCGGAAAGTCCTCGATAACTTCGGATTGTGTCATGCCTTCCGCCAGCATTTCCAGCACGTCATAGACCGTGATACGCAGGCCGCGTATACAAGGCTTACCCCCGCGCTTGCCCGGCTCGATGGTGATTCTGGTGCGATAGTTCATGACGGCTTCCTTGCTGATTGATTCTGTGTGGGAATTATGCAGGCAAGGAGGGGGGTGCGCAAGCCTATAAGAACCGCGCGATCATGCCTTTTACCATCTCACCCTGCATCGGTATCTGTACGCGATGGCCGCTGCCGGGGGCGACGGTGATGGGTTCGCCTTTTTTATCGCGCATCTCGGCGAGTTCGATGAGCTGATTGCCGTTTGGATGGATGACTTCCAACCGGTCTCCGACCGAGAACTTGTTTTTTACGTCTATTTCCGCATAGCCGCCCGCACAGGACACGATGTCGCCGACGTATTGCTGGCGGGTGTTTTCGGAGTGGCCGCGCAGGTAGTTTTGCTGTTCGTGGGTGTGGTGGCGTTCGTAAAAGCCGTCGGTGTAGCCGCGATTGGCCAGCGCATCCAGCGCGCCCAGCAGGCCGTAGTTGAAAGGTCGTCCGGCGACGGCATCGTCTATCGCCTGGCGATACACTTGCGCGGTGCGCGCAACGTAGTAGATGGACTTGGTGCGGCCTTCGACTTTCAGCGAATCAATGCCTATTTTCGCCAGACGCTCGACGTGTTCCACGGCGCGCAAATCCTTGGAATTCATGATGTAAGTGCCGTGTTCGTCTTCCATCACCGGCATCAGTTCTTCGGGATGATCCTGGCGTGCGATGACATACACGCGATCAGCCATCGGGTGGCGGGCTTGCCCGCCGCAATCGGACAGGGCGGACTGGCTCAATGCCTTGTCGAAATCGAAGTCCAGTTTTTGGATGTCGCCCGCGCCGTTTTCCTCGGCGTTATCCATCTTGTAATCCCAGCGGCAGGAGTTGGTACAGGTGCCCTGATTCGCATCGCGATGGTTGAAGTAGCCGGACAGCAGGCAGCGCCCTGAATAGGCGATGCACAACGCACCGTGCACGAACACTTCCAGCTCCATGTCCGGGCATTCCTGGCGTATCTCCTCGATCTCGTCAAGCGACAGTTCGCGCGACAAAATGACGCGTGTCAAACCCAGCGATTGCCAGAACTTGACCGCCGCGTAGTTGACGGTATTCGCTTGAACCGACAGGTGGATCGGCACTTCCGGCCAGCGCTCGCGCACCATTGCAATCAGTCCGGGATCAGCCATGATCAGTGCGTCCGGTTGCATCGCGATGACCGGTTCCATGTCCGCCATATAAGTTTTGAGCTTGGCGTTGTGCGGCATCAAATTGCTGGCGACAAACAGCTTCTTGCCCAGCGCGTGTGCTTCGGCGATGCCGGTCTGTAACTCTTCCAGCCTGAATTCGTTGTTGCGCGCGCGCAAGCTGTAGCGCGGCTGACCGGCATACACGGCATCCGCACCGAAGGCGTAAGCGGCGCGCATTTTGTCGAGAGTGCCAGCGGGGAGTAAGAGTTCGGGTGTTTTCATGGGCAGTTAGCGTTAAATTAG
>JAVHSF010000038.1:0-1964 GCA_036172035.1 Gallionella sp.
GAAATTGCAGAAAAACTGGGCGAGTAATTTCCCCCGGTAATTTTTCTGGAGGTAACAAAACCGTACGAGTGATTTCGTGCGGTTTTTTTGTCGTCCGGATTTTACGTTTTCTGAATCAGGGTTGTGGGGTGAGGATAATCATTTCCGAACCGGCATCGTATTTCTGCAAATATTTATTGATGGTTTCAAAAGTCGCGGTGACGGGTTTGCCCGGTTGATCCGAAGTGGAAACCTCGGCGCTGAACAGGGAACCCAGTATCAGTTTGAACGGGCTGACGTTGACAGGCTGCGCCTCGAAAAAGGCTTTTTCGTTGGCCTTGATCCTGCCGATGTCGTCAGTCTGGTAAATTGCCGCATTGAGGACATCCAGCGTGTGTTCGGTGCAATTCTGTTTGCCCAGCGTGTAAGGGTTGGCGATCAGCGAGTAATGCGGGTCGTGCAGCGCCGCATAAGTGGGCGAGTTGATGACTTCCAGCAGGCGTTGTTGCAACTCTGGCGAAGGGATGATGATGCCTGCTTCCATGACGGCCACCCCCGAGAAAAAGTCCACCGGAAAATCCTGTACCAGCGCACTGATTTCGGGATGGTCGTTTTGCTGATACAGGTTGTAAATCGCATAACCCGGCAGTTTGCGGCCATCCGCTGCGGTGATTTGCGAATACACCGCAAAGGCGACGTGGGTGAAGTGCATGCCTTCCGGCAATTCCGAAGCGGGGCGACCCATGCGCGCCAGAATGGCGACATGCGCGCCTTTGCCAGCCAGCGTTTTTTCCACCTGCTTGGCGAATTTGATGATTTGTTCAGGGGTGAAATGAATTTCTGCGGATGCCGAGGAAGAGCTGAAACTCCCTGCCTGAATGGGGAGCGCTGCGCAGCACAAACCGACTGAGAGCAGCGCGCTGGCTAGGAAACGGGTGTGGATACGCATGGCGGTGTCCTTGGATGGCGGGTTAAAGGGCTTGCTCGGAGGGGGCGGGTGCGGGTTTTTTCAGCGCCTCATTGGGCGGCATGACGGTGATGGTCTCATCGGTGATGTCCAGCGGTGTGCCGATGGGTGCGCTGGCGGCTCTGGCCGAACCGTGCGCCGCCTGAGCGGAAATCGCGCCAGCCGTGCCGCTGACCAGCCCGCCGATAGCCAGCGGAATGGCTGAAACGGCTGAAGTCACCTGCCCGGAAGCGGCGATCGAATGACCCGCGCTGGCGCTGGCATGTGAGCCGGATTGAACGGCGTTGGCGGAGGCTTGCCCGGAATGCGTTTCGGCAAAGGCGCTGGATGCCATAGCCAGCAGGATGAACAAAGCGTGATTCGGTTTCATGTCATTTCCTTTCGAGTGAGTGAGAAAGACTTTACGGTTCAGGCGTGATGATAAACATTTCAGAGCCTTCGTCATACTGTTGCAGATAACGGGCGATGGTTTCAAAGGTTGCCGTGACGGGTGATCCGGGTTGGTCGGACAGCGTAATCTCGGATGAGAACAGCGAACCCAGCGCAAGTTCCAGACCGCTGACATTCACTTTTTGCGCGGTATAAAACTTTTTCTCGACCGCTTTGATTTTCTTTATATCGTCCGTCTGATAAATAGCGGCGTTGACAACATCCAGCGTGTGTTCGGTGCAATTCTGGCGACCCAGGGTGTAGGGATTGGCAATCGCGGAATAGCGCGGATCGTGCAGCGCGGCATATATCGGTGAGCCGATGGTAGCCAGCAGGCGCTTCTGCAATTCTGCTGAAGGGATGATGACCCCCGCCTCCAGTACCGCGACACCGGAGAAAAAGTCCACCGGAAAATCCTGTACCAAAGAACTGGTGTCGGGTCGCGCATCGTTCTGATACAGGTTATAGATTGCGTAGCCGGGGATATTCCGGTTGTCGGCGGTGGTCACTTGCGAATACACCGCGAAAGAAACATGGGTGAAGTGCATGCCTTCCGGCAATTCCGAAGCGGGGCGACCCATGCGCGCCA
>JAVHSF010000039.1:0-1958 GCA_036172035.1 Gallionella sp.
TTGTTTTAATGAAAGGAAAGATGAAGCCCAGTGTTATGTTATCTTCCAGACCATAGGCCAGTATGACCTGCGCTGACTCAAGATTGGCCTTGCTGCGCAATCCACTCGTGCCCAGCGTTGCGCCTGCGCCAAATAAGGCCAGTGGCGGAAAGACCGAGCCATTCAGGTCGAGTCCATTGAACTCAGATTTGAGTCCACGAACATTGCCGGAATTGTCATACCATTTGTCGTAACTGTTGGTTCTAACTTCGACTCTGGCAGCCCAATGTCCGACGGGTGCCATCGTGTCGAGTCCATGTCCCGATGCAGCGGATAAAGTGTCTGCCTGTGCGGTAGCACAGAGCATCAGCACTGTAACAAAAATATATTTTCGGCTTACATGAAACCAGCCGATAAACCTCTTGTTTTCTGAAATCTTATAATCCTCGGTCATTCTCATCATGTCATTTCGTCTGTTTAGATAATGCCTAACTGCTGTGCGGAGAGCGCGGCTTCGGCACGGGAAGCGATGTTCAGTTTCCGGTAAATTTCCTTGACGTAACCGGAAACCGTGTTGGAGCTTATGCCCAGCAATTTCGCACTTTCAGGCAAAGTAAGTCCCTTTGCGATACAGCGCAATACATCTCTTTCGCGTTCAGTAAGTGGCAAGTGTTCCTGTCGCTCAGGCGGTTTGAAGTAGCCCAGCATCTTGCGCGCAACAGCAGGCGATAAGGGCGGATGACCTTCTGAGATGCCCTTCAGTAAAGTGATGATTTGTGCCTGAGCCTGATCTTTTAACAAATAGCCTTGTGCACCCGCTCTCAAGGCCGGGAACAGGTGTTTGTCATCATCAAAAATACTGGCGACGATACACAAGGTGTGAGGTGAGGCACAATTCAACTCGGCGATCAATTCCACCCCGCTACCATCAGCAAGACCCAAGTCAATTAAAGCCAGATCGGGGTCGGAATTTGACTTTAGCCATGCTCGCGCCTCGGCAAGGCTGCTGGAGCAGTGCAGAACGATACCCGGAAATACCGCAGACAAAGCCTCGCTCAGCCAGATTTGAGCCTCCGTAAGATCATCGAGTATCAGTGCAGTTTTCATGTCGAGATGATAGCAATTCCCCGTGCCTTGTCACACCCGCGTTGCGGGAGGTGATGACAAACTATTTAACGGCACACTCAATTTGACTCGGCAACCGTGCGGTGCCACCTCACTCCATTGCAAGTCTGCATTCAAGGCTGCGGCTCTGGCATTCATACTAGACATGCCACGATGTTGTTTGATGCCATCAACAGGACACCCTTTTCCATCGTCTTCTACCTCCAGGGTAAAATGATCCCGTTCGATACGCATTGCGACGAAGATATTGCGCGCCTCGGCATGACGTAGCACATTGGTGACCGATTCGCGCAGGATGCGGCTCAAGTTCAATGCGACTTCCGCACTCACAATTATCGTATTTTCTTCATGTGGAAACAGCCACACCAACGTCAGTCCGGTTGCATTTACGCGCTGCTCGGTTTCAGCCCGCAAATCGGCCAGCAAATCTCCCAGTAGCGTTGCTGAATGGGCAGATCGTGATACCACATCGCGCAAATCCTGCAAGGCAGAGCGCGCTACATCCGCCTCGCGCGGCAGATTGGCGCGCTGCGTCGAAATCACCAGCCCCAACAGTTTTGCTCCCACATCATCGTGCAGGTCGCGGTAAATTCGTTCACGTTCGAACATTGCAGCTTGCTTCATTTCCAACTCACGGCGTTCCAAAAAATTCTTCTGTAATGCATTTTGAGCGGTGGTGACGCGCTGCTCCAGCGTGATATTGAGTTGTTCCGATTCATTAAGCGCCCTGATGAATCGGCCTACCAGCGTCCAACCTATATACAGAATTAGCAAGGGCGCAGAATAATGCAACAGGTGATTACCGTAGTGCCACCAGCGTGAAATGAACCCCGATTGCATCAACCAGTCATGTA
>JAVHSF010000040.1:0-1954 GCA_036172035.1 Gallionella sp.
TCCAGCTAAAGCGTGGCAACCCGTTTTGGCACAAGCTGAGCGGGTTTTTTATTGGAGCTTTGTTTGGATAATTCTGTCGGTATCGTGACCGCGCAACGTGCGAAATTCGACACCCCGCTGACGTTTCGCAGCGGCGCGGTGTTGCCGCGTTACGAGTTGATGTATGAAACATATGGCAAGCTTAACGCGGATAAATCGAACGCGATTCTGGTTTGTCACGCGCTGTCCGGGCATCATCATCTGGCGGGGGTTTACGCCGGCGAACCCAAAAATATCGGCTGGTGGGACAACATGGTGGGGCCCGGCAAGCCGGTGGATACCCATAAATTTTTCGTTGTCGGGCTGAACAATCTCGGCGGCTGTCACGGCTCGACCGGCCCTTCTTCCCTCAATCCCGATACCGGCAAGCCTTACGGCGCGAGTTTTCCGATGATTACCGTGGAAGACTGGGTAGAATCGCAGGCGCGGCTTGCCGACCGGCTGGGCATCCGGCAATTCGCGGCGGTGATCGGCGGCAGCCTGGGCGGGATGCAGGCCTTGCAATGGTCGCTGGCCTACCCCGAACGGGTGCGTCATGTGCTGGCCATCGCCAGCGCGCCGCGCCTGACTGCACAGAACATCGCCTTCAACGACGTGGCGCGCAATGCCATTTTGACCGACCCGGATTTTCACGGCGGCGATTATTACCAGTTCGGGGTCGTGCCGACGCGCGGACTCAGGCTGGCGCGCATGTTGGGACATATCACTTATCTTTCGGACGACGTGATGGCCGATAAATTTGGCCGCGAATTGCGTACCGAACAATACAATTACGGCTATGAGGTCGAGTTCCAGATCGAATCCTATCTGCGTTATCAGGGCGACAAGTTCGCCGCCTATTTCGATGCCAACACCTATCTGCTGATGACCAAGGCGCTGGATTATTTTGATCCTTCGCATGATTTTGGCGGTGACTTGAACCGCGCCTTCGCGCGTGCCAAGGCGGACTTTCTGGTGATTTCGTTCACTACCGACTGGCGTTTCTCGCCGCAGCGTTCGCGCGAAATCGTGCGACCCTTGTTGCATAACCGCCGCAATGTCAGTTATGCGGAGATCGCTTCCGCGCATGGTCACGATTCATTCCTGATGGAACAGCCGCATTATTTCGATGTGGTGCGGGCGTATATGGACAATGTCGGCAAGGAGCTATCGGCATGAGTAAGGATATGTCCCAACTCGCCGCCGAGCGCCCCGATTTTGCCGCCATCGCGGCGTGGATACCCAAGGGCGCAACGGTACTCGATCTGGGCTGCGGCGATGGCAGTCTGTTGTGCTACCTCAAGGAAACGCGTGGCGTGCGCGGTTACGGCGTGGAGATCAGCGACAGGGACATCGTGTCGTGTATCGCCAACGGCGTGAACGTCATCCAGAATGACCTGGATGCCGGGCTATCCGATTTCGAGGACGATGCCTTCGATTTCGTCATCCTCTCGCAGACCCTGCAAGCCACGCGCTATACCGAGGCGCTCATCCAGGAAATGCTGCGCGTCGGGCGCGAAGGCATCGTCAGTTTCCCCAACTTCGGCTACTGGCGCACCCGCCTGGACGTGCTGCTGGGCAATATGCCGGTGTCGCGCGAACTGCCCTACCAGTGGTATGACACGCCCAACGTGCATCTGTGTACGCTGAACGACTTTGAAGATTTTTGCCGCGACACTTGTGTTGGCATCACCGCGCGCAGCGTCATAACGGGTGGGCGTGAAGTCGGCCTGCTGCCCAACCTGCTCGGCAGCACTGCGGTGTACCGCTTCCAGCGCGGGGTATGAAATGAAAGCGATCGCGGTGTGACAGAGAACCAGAATCCCGAACAGAAAGCCCGCGACACCCTAGACGCGCTGCCAGCCCGGAGCCGTGGACGAAGGAGGTGTGGATTTACGACTACCGCACCAACATCCACCACACGCTGAAAAAGAAG
>JAVHSF010000041.1:0-1946 GCA_036172035.1 Gallionella sp.
TTCACCAGCGGCGGCATGGACAGCAGGATGGATTCGGTACGGCCATTGGATTGCAGGCCGAAAATGGTGCCCCGGTCTATCACCAGATTGAATTCCACGTAACGGCCGCGACGATAAAGCTGGAAATCACGCTCGCGCTCGCCGTAGGGCGTGTTCATGCGTTTTTCCAGCAACGGCACATAGGCCGACAGGTAATGGTCGCCCACGCTCTGCTGCACCGCAAAAGCGGTGTCGAAATCCGGCACGGAAAGATCGTCGAAGAAAATGCCGCCCACGCCGCGCGGTTCGTTGCGATGCGGAATGAAGAAGTAGTCATCGCACCATTTCTTGTATTTTGCGTGCAGATCGTCGCCAAAAGGCGATAGGGAATGCTTGCATGCCTGATGAAAGTGTACCGCGTCTTCCTCGAAGCCGTAATACGGCGTGAGGTCCATGCCGCCGCCGAACCAGAACACCTTGTCGCCATCCGGCTTGTGCGCCATGAACATGCGCACGTTGGCGTGCGAGGTCGGCGCGTAGGGGTTGCGCGGATGCATCACCAGCGACACGCCCATCGCTTCCCAACTGCACCCGGCCAGTTCGGGGCGATGCGCGGTGGCCGAAGCGGGCATTTTGTCGCCCTGCACATGCGAGAATGCCACGCCGCCGCGTTCCAGCACGTTGCCTTCCTCGATGATGCAACTGATGCCTTCGCCCTTGCCAATGCCGCCGCTGCCCGTGGCACGTTCCCACTTGTCGCGGATAAATTGCTTGCCGTCCACCTGCTCCAGACGGGTGACGATCCGCTCTTGCAGTTGCAGCAGATATTGTTTGACGAGGCTTGAATCGACGTTGCTCATGTTCTCTCCAGTGATGCCGTCATTCCCGCGCAAGCGGGAATCCAGCGTTTTTATTCAATAGGCTTTTGGTTTTGTCTCCGCGCTGCGGAGCAGTATTTAATCAACTAGATTCCCGCCTGCGCGGGAATGACGTGTTAATGAAGCACTAAATAAATCATCCGTTCGTCCTGAGCTTGTCGAAGGGATTTGTAACCAATTGATTTTTTAATATTTAATCTGCTCATGGTTCGACGGGCTCACCACGAACGGATTAAATCAGCGTTTCCTTAATAATTATTTGCGCAGGATTCTACCATCCGCCCAGGAGACTATCCTGGAGGGCTGCTTGCGTTTTCCGATCAATCCCGACAAGACCCAAACGTCTTTGCCAAACCGCCGCTGGCATTCCGCATAAGTCCTGGCGGGCATCATCCCGCTGCGATTGGCGCTGGTCGAAACCAGCGCGCTATGCACGCCACGGCAAAGCTGGCGGGCAAACGGGTGGGCAGTCAGGCGTACCGCCAGCGTGTCATGTTTGCCGCGCAACCAACGCGGCGCGGAGGGCTGCGCAGGCAGCAGATAAGTGATCGCCTGCGCAGCACCGTTGTGCAACCTGACTCGTTCGGCAGGCATTATGGGTCGCACATAACGCGCCACCTGTTTATAAGAACAAGCGATTAAAATCAAACCCTTGCGTTGTTGCCGTTGTTTCAGCTTGAGCAGGCGCAGCACGGCGGCGCGATTGGCCGGATCACAGCCCAGCCCATAACAGGACTCAGTCGGATAGGCGATCAAGCCACCGCGCGCAAGATGCGCGGCAACGAGGCGCAACGAGACGCGGCTGTGCTGCAATTATTTCCTGTGCGCAATCGCGCGGTAACCGATGTCGCGGCGCATCTGGCAGCCGTCGAAATGGATGGTATCGGCGATCTGGTAGGCGCGACTCTGCGCGGCCTTCACCCTGTCGCCCAACGCGACGACGCACAGTACGCGACCACCGCTGGTGACGACCTGCCCGTCCTGCATGACCGTGCCGGCATGGAACACATGTCCGTCTTCCATGCCTCCATTTTTACGTTGATTGGGCAAGCCGGTGATGACATCGCCCTTGCGCGGCGTGTCGGGATA
>JAVHSF010000042.1:0-9068 GCA_036172035.1 Gallionella sp.
TCGAAGGCATCAAATTTGATCGCCTTAGCGTTTGCTGGAGCGAACGAAAATTTCCTGGATGCTATAATCCGCGCCTCTTTTAAGGTGTCTTCTCATGTCTTTCGTATTGAATTTCAAATCCCATCTGTCCGAATTGTTCGCGCAGGCGTTGCGCGAGGTTGCGCCGGAGGCGACGCAGACCGAGGTGTTGATCGAGCGTCCCAAGCAGGCAGCGCATGGCGACTATGCCTGCAACCTGGCGATGCAACTGGCCAAGCCGTTGCGCAAATCGCCGCGCGACATCGCGCAGGCGCTGATCGCCGCGTTGCCGAAATCCGAGGTGGTCGAGAAGGTGGAGATTGCCGGAGCCGGGTTTATCAACGTGTTCATCACCACGGTTGCCAAGCAGCAGGCGGTGCATACCGTACTCCATGCGGGCGCGGGTTACGGTCACGTCCACCTGGGTTTAGGGCGCAAGTTGCAGGTGGAGTTTGTTTCGGCGAATCCGACGGGGCCGCTGCATGTGGGTCATGGTCGCGGCGCTGCGGTGGGCGATTGTCTGTGTAACGTGTTGCATGCGGCGGGCTGGGATGTGACGCGCGAATTTTATTACAACGATGCGGGCGCGCAGATCGAAAATTTAATGCGCTCGGTGCAGTTGCGCTGCCAGGGCGTTACACCGGACGATTCCTCCTGGCCGGAGGGCGGTTATCGCGGCGATTACATTCTGGATGTGGCGAATGCCTATATGGCGTGTGAGACCGTTGAGGCGGACGACCAGCGCACCACCGGCAAAGGCGATGTGAATGATGCCGACGCGATCCGCCATTTCGCGGTGGCTTATTTGCGCCGCGAGCAGGATCTGGATTTGCGCGCCTTCAATGTTGAGTTCGATGTGTTTGCGCTGGAATCCGCGCTGTATTCCGAAGGCAAGGTAGAGGAGGCGGTGCAGGGGCTGATCGCCAGCGGGCATACTTACCAGCAGGACGGCGCGATGTGGCTGCGCACCACGGATTTCGGCGACGATAAAGATCGCGTGATGCGCAAGGCAGACGGCGGCTACACCTATTTCGTGCCGGACGTGGCTTATCATCTGGACAAGTGGCGGCGCGGTTTTGTGCGTGTCATTAACGAGCAGGGCGCTGATCATCACAGCACGATCACGCGCGTGAGAGCGGGCTTGCAGGCGCTGGATGCGGGTATTCCGCAAGGCTGGCCGGATTATGTGCTGCACCAGATGGTGACGGTGCTGAAGAACGGCGAAGAGGTGAAAATCTCCAAGCGCGCGGGCAGTTATGTGACGCTGCGCGATCTGATAGACGAAGTGGGCTGCGATGCCACGCGCTATTTCCTCGCGGCGCGTCATCCAGATTCACAGCTGGTTTTTGACATTGATCTGGCGAAATCCAGGAGCAACGACAACCCGGTTTATTACATCCAGTATGCCCATGCCCGTATCAGCACCGTGCTGGAACTGTGGGGCGGCGAACGGCTGGATTTGCTGAATGCGGATGTCGGATTGCTGGACAGCGAATATGAAACGGCCTTACTGCAACTGATGATTGATTATCCGCAGGTGATTGAAAATGCCGCGCAGGACTTGGCACCGCATCTGGTGGCGTTCTACCTGAAGGATTTGGCGGCGGCTTTCCATAGTTACTATAATGCCTCGCGCTTTCTGGTCGAAGACGAGGCGGTCAAGTGTGCACGATTGGCGCTGATTGCGGCGATAGCACAAGTCATGCAAAACGGTCTGGCAATACTGGGTGTCAGCGCGCCGGACAAGATGTAACCGCCCGACCTTCGAGAGCGTTTTAATTGATGCGTTTTATTTACCCGTGGAAATGATGAAAAGATGAGCAGACCGACAAGCAATAAATCCGATGCGCCAGGCAAGAAGGGTAGCCCGTTGTTGACGGGTATTTTGTTGGGCATGGTGTTCGGTGTCGCCTTGGCGGCGGGTCTGGCCTGGTATCTTTTGAAATCCCCCAGCCCGTTTGTCGGTAGGGAGCAAGTAATCAAGCCGGCGGCAGAAATCGTTCAACCTGCCGTACCTGCGCTCAAGGCCGCCGCCGTGGCGGCGCAAGCGGCATCCTCCGCAGCAGAAAGCAAACCGCGTTTTGAATTCTACAAGGTGTTGACCGATAAACAGGATGCGACAACCTCGTCTGAGCCAGTTGAAAAGTCCAAGCCAGCGGAAAATAAAACCGCCGAAAATAAGCCATCCCCTCCCTTTAAAATGACTTATTTGCAGGCGGGTTCGTTTGCTAATGCCGCCGATGCGGAAAACCTGAAAGCCAGCCTGGCTATGAAGGGGATGGAATCCACTGTGCAGACGGTGACGATTCCGGGTAAGGGCGTGTGGCATCGTGTGCGTGTCGGGCCGTTCCACAGCGAGAAAGACATGAACAACGTGCGTGGCACATTGAAACTAATTGGTCTTGAGGCTACTCCAACGCACTGATTGTCATTGGATTTTCTGGAATAACCCCCCTTCTTTCAAGGAGCAACAAGTGAAAAATATGTTCAAGATTCTGATTGTTACAGCGATGTTCGTGTTTGCGGGTGCTGTTTTCGCCGCAGCGCTACCCGGCAAGGGTTACACGCTGCTTAATCCAGTTCAGCCTACCAGCACCAATAAGATTGAAGTATTGGAATTTTTCTTTTATGAATGCCCGCATTGTTTTCATTTGCGTGGCGAGTTGCGGGGCTGGGAAAAAACCATGCCTGGCGATGTGCAACTGACTTTCGTGCCGACGATTTTCCGCGATTCCACCGAGCCGCTGGCTCGTACATTCTATGCGCTTGAATCCATGGGAAAAATCAAACAGATGGACGATGCGATTTACCAGGCCATTCATATGAAGCAGGCGAATTTGTACGATCTGGATACGATAGGCGCGTTTGTCGCCAGCAACGGCGTGGATCGCAACAAGTTTGCAGCAACCTATCAATCGTTCACGGTGAACAGCAAAATAGCGAATGCCAAGCAAATGATCCGTCGCTATGGCATCAATGGCACACCGACGCTGGTGGTGGATGGCAAATATGTGATTACCGGTTTGCTACCAGCCGACACAATCCGTGTGTTGAATGAAGTTATTGCAATGGCGCGCAAGGCGCATCCCGTCGCTGGCAAGGTCAAATCCCACAAGTAATATGCCGTTAAAGGTGGTGATTAGTGGCGCGTCGAGCGGCTTGGGGTTGGCGCTGGCGCGCCATTATCTTGAGCGCGGCGCAAGCATTGCCGTTTTCGCCAGGCGCGCGGCGTTACTGCAAACTTTAGCCGCCGAATTTCCCGGTCGGGTTTATTGTTACGCGCTGGACGTGCGCAATGCCGTCGCCTTGCGACAAGCAGCTGAAGATTTTATGGCGCGGGTCGGCGTACCGGATGTGGTGATCGCCAATGCGGGTGTCAGCGTCGGGACGCTCACCGAATATGCCGAGGATACGGATGTTTTCCAGCAGGTGATGGACATCAACGTGTTGGGTATGGTGAATACCTTTCAGCCTTTCGCCACCGCGATGCGCGATGCCCGTCAAGGTGCGCTGGTCGGCATCGCCAGTGTCGCCGGGTTTCGGGGCTTGCCGGGTGCGGGGGCTTATTCGGCCTCCAAGGCTGCCGCGATTGCCTACCTGGAATCGCTGCGCGTGGAGCTGCGCGGCAGCGGTGTCAAGGTGGTGACGATTTGTCCAGGGTACATCAAGACACCGATGACGGCGATCAACCCCTATCCCATGCCGTTCATTCTGTCAGCCGATGAAGCGGCGCGGCGCATTGCCCGCGCCATCGTCCGTCAAACCGCTTTCGCCGTGATTCCCTGGCAAATGGGTGCAGTTGGCTGGTTGCTGAGGCATTTGCCGAACTGGCTGTATGACCGCTTGTTTGCCCATGCGCCGCATAAGCCGCGAGGGCTGCTCTAGTCCGCCATGCGGCTCTACAAAAAATTTCTCGACGGTGTGCCGGACTATCTGGCGCGCTATTACTGGTGGGCGTACCTGTGGCGTGGCGGCATCTGGCTGTTTGACCACCAGCACATCATCAACGCCATTCTGTTCGGCCAATACGACAAGCTGTTGCACAAGACGCTGGCGCAGGTCGAAACTCGCCCGGGCGCGCGCCTGCTGCAACTAACCTGCGTCTATGGCAAGTTCACGCCCTTGTTGCTGGCGGCCAGCGGCAACGACGTGCATCTTTGCGATGTGGCCGATGGCCAGCTGCAACTGGCGCGGCGCAAGACCCGCGCTGTTGCCGCGCGTTGCCCGCTGGCGCGCATGAATGCGGAATGCCTCGCCTATGCGAACGATGCGTTTGATCAGGTCATCGTATTTTTTTTGTTCCACGAGCTACCCGTCGAGGTGCGCCGTCGCACGTTTGCGGAGATCGCACGGGTGATTCGTCCGGGCGGATCGGTGCTGATTACCGAATATGCCGAGACCCCGCGCCACCATCTGCTGTACCGCTTCGCACCGTTTTGCTGGTTGCTTGGACACCTGGAGCCATTTTTGCCGGGATTCTGGCAGGAAGAGGTTGCCGTCAGACTGGATGCCGCGCTGGGGGAAAACGGCAAGGCACTGAAGGGCGAACCGCATATCGAAAAAGTGTTTTCCGGTTTTTATCGCGTCATGCGTTTCGATATTCGCGAGTAAATGCCTTGGCGAAAAAAATGCCCCCGAACTTTTGGTTCGGGGGCGAAAAGTCTTAACAACCAGGGAGGAGTGTAAGACATCCGTTCGGGGGGTTGAACGAATGATAGCTTGCGCTAACTACGGACTCAGGCAAGCGAAATTGAAAAAAGTTCTATGGATATGCTGATTTATTCGTCATACCGGCGTAGGCCGGTATCCAGTGCCTTTATCTGACTGGGTTCCCGCCTTCGCGGGAACGACAAAACCGAATAAATCAGTGCTTCCCTATGTGTTCAGAAAATATTTTCAAAGTCGCCCTCAATACCTGTACAGGATGCAACGCTGACCACGGCGATTACTTGCTGCCGGTATGTTCTCCGCCCAGCATCGTTGTAAGCTCGGTGATCATCTTTGCCAACTCGCCTGTCATCAGGGTGAAGTCGAGTTCAAACATCTCGTCGGCAGTGTCGGCCAGGGTGCTGGATTCTTCCTTGATGATGTCCAAAAAATCGAGCCGTTTGATTTGCAGTTGTTCGGTCAGCACGAAGGAAATGCGGTCGTTCCAGGTCATGCCTAAACGGGTGGCGCGTTTGCCTGACGCAATGTGTGCGAGGATTTCCTCGCCTTCCAGCGCGTGGTTGGCATAGCGCACCGTGGCTCGGCTTTCTCCGGTGGCGCGCAGTTCCAGTTCCTGGTCTAGGGTGAAGCCCGCTGGTGCTTCCTCGCCCGCCAGCCAGTCGGTCATCGCGGCAACGGGTGACAGTTCGGTTTGCAGCGGTTTGACGGGCAGCTCGTCCAGCGTCTTGTTGAGGAATTCCAGCAGCTCTTCCGCTTTGGCGGCGGAAGCGGCATCTATGATCAGGCGGCCATTAGGCAAATCCAGCCAGGCGTAGGTGGTGCGCTGGATGGCGAAGGCGCGTGGTAACAGCTCTTCGGTGATGGCTTCCTTAATGTCTTTGGTCTCTTTGCGGCCGACCTTGTAGCCCTGTTGCGCCTCGATGTCGGCGATGCGCTCCTTGGCAAAGCGGTTGATGATGGAGGCGGGTAACAGTTTTTGCTCGACTCCCAGCGCAAATAAAATTTGCTTGTTTGCTGCATGAACCAGGCGGTCGTCGCCCCGGCAGGAAACCCAACCACGGCTCTGTTTGTCCAGTCCGCCGCAAGGCATGAGCGGTTTGAGCGCCAGTTTTTCCTGTAGTGCGTCGGCAGTGATGGCGCAGTTTTCGGGAAGACGATAGATGAAGATGTTCTTGAACCACATGGTAGCCGCTCCGAAAAACCGCCGATTATACAGTCCGGCCAAAAAAAACTGCCACGAAAAACCGATTAAATGAGTCGTGTCGGGATCAGTCCAGAAAAGATTCAGCAGCCTGATATTCCAGCCCGAAAGTCTCGGCCACTTTCTTGTGGGTGACTTTCCCTGAGGCGATGTTAAGACCCTTGAGCAGCGCCGGTGAGTCTTTGAGGGCTTGCTTCCAACCCTTGTCGGCCAGTTGCAGCACGTACGGAAATGTCGCGTTGGTCAGCGCCAGCGTGGCGGTGACGGGTACGCCGCCGGGCATGTTGGCGACACCGTAGTGAACGATGCCCTCTACGATAAAAGTGGGGTGTTCGTGGGTGGTCGGATGGGTGGTCTCGATACAGCCACCCTGATCTACCGCGACATCCACGATGACCGCGCCCTTGCGCATCAACAGCAGATCTGCGCGGCGCAACAGCTTGGGGGCGCGAGCGCCGTGTATCAAGACGGCTCCAATGACCAGGTCTGCGCTGGATATTTGTTCCAATAGGTTGAATCGGTTGGAGAAAACCAGTTGCACGTTGGCAGGCAGGAGATGGCTGAGCTCGCGCAACCTGTCCAGTGCGGTGTCGAGTAGAACCACCGTTGCCCCTAAACCTGCCGCTATCTTTGCCGCATTCATGCCGACTACGCCAGCACCCAGTATCACGACTTTGCCAGGCGGTACGCCGGGTACGCCACCGAGCAACACGCCGCGTCCACCCTGCAATTTTTCCAGATATTTCGCGCCTTCCTGAACCGCCATGCGTCCTGCAACCTCGGACATGGGGGTGAGCAAAGGCAGTTCCCGTGAGGGTAGTTCAACGGTTTCGTAAGCGATACAAACTGCGCCAGAGGCGATATGCGCCAGAGTGAGCGGCTGGCTGGCGGCAAAGTGGAAGTAGGTGAAGATGATCTGGCCGGGCTTGATGTGTACCCATTCGGATTCGATGGGTTCTTTGACTTTGACAATTAAATCGGCTGCTGCCCAGACAGTCGCGGCATCAGGGATGATTTGCGCGCCAGCGGCTCGGTATTGCGGGTCGTCAAAACCGCTACCCGTACCGGCATTGCTTTCAATCAGGACGGTGTGTCCTCGCGCCACCAGTGCTTCCGTTCCGCCGGGTGTCAGCGAAACGCGATATTCGTTGGTTTTGACTTCTTTCGGGATGCCGATTTTCATCTGTGGAACTCCTGTTTATCGGGTATGGCGGGTAACGGCGTTATGGTATCCTCGCCGATAATAGCCTGTTTAACCACTTCTTTACCTGATGAAATTTTTCCTGTTGTTTTTGTTGCTGATGCCCCATTCCGTATTGGCCAGTCAGAACGATGATTTTTTGGCGGCGCGCGATGCGTTTCGTGTGGGTGATGCCGCCAAGTTGGACACCTTGGCACAACGTCTCAAGCATAGTCCGCTGGAAGTCTATATCGCTTATTACCAATTGCGCATGGCGCTGGCTACCAGTGATGCCAGTGTGATTCGCGCCTATTTGGCGCGTTCTGAAGATACGCCGCTGGTAGACAAAATGCGCGCCGAATGGCTACGCTTGCTGGGCAAGCGGCAGCAGTGGGATGGGTTCGACAGCGAATATCCACGCTTGTTGTCTGATGATACTGAACTCACCTGTTACGCATTGCAATCCCGTTTTCGCAAGCAGGATGTGGCCGTGTTGAAAGAGCTGCGCGATCTGTGGTTCAACCCCCAAGCGTTACCCGGTAGCTGTGATGTGTTGTTCGAGACGGCGATAGGGAACGGTAGCATCAGCCAGCAGGATATAGGGCAGCGGCTACGCCTGGCGCTGGAGGGCGGCAATCTGTCGCTGGCCGTGCCGCTGGCTGAAAGGTTGACTGGAAATCTGGCGGTGTCGCCCGATGCGCTGGGAAAGGCGAAGATGGATCCGGGGCGGTATTTGGATAGTCAGGTACTGGATAAGGCCAGCGCGGGTCAGCTTACTGTTGCGCTGTTCGCCTTGCAGCGTCTGGCCAACACGTCGCCTGATCTCGCCGCGCAACGCTGGGGAACGCTGGCCAGATATTTTCCCATGAGCGAGCAGCAGTATTTTTGGGGTTGGTTGGCATATGCTGCGGCACGCAAACACGATGTGCGTGCCGTGCAGTGGTTCAGGGCGGCAGGAGACGCGCCGCTCAACCCGGCACAAGCGGCGTGGCGGGTGCGCGCTGCGTTGCGCGCGCAGGATTGGCCGGAAGTGTTGTCCGCGATCAATGCGATGAGTGAAGGGCAGCGCAATGAATCCGCCTGGCAATACTGGAAGGGGCGCGCACTGCAAGCGCAGGGCAAGCGGAGTGAGGCGGAGAAAATCTTCGCGCCCCTGAGTACCGGATATGATTTCTACGGCCAGTTGGCTGGCGATGAGTTGAGCGATACGGTGGTACTCAGTGCCGTACGCCCAGAGTATCAATACACCAGGCAAGCACTGGCGACGATAGAGAATTTGCCTGGCATACGTCGCGCCTTGGCGCTGTATCAGATGGATTTGCGCACGGACGCATTCAGGGAATGGAACTGGGCGATACGCAATTTCAATGACAGGGAGTTGCTTGCCGCCGCAGAAATTGCACGACGCAACGGGATTTATGACCGCGCCATCAATACCGCCGAAAAAACCGTACACCTGCATGATTTCGGTCTGCGCTATCTGGCTCCTTATCGTGCCGCCCTGCGCCCGCATATTCAGGAAAATAACCTGGAAGAAGCCTGGGTATACGGGCTGATGCGCCAGGAAAGCCGTTTTATCACGGCGGCAAAATCCGGGGTGGGCGCGTCGGGACTGATGCAGGTGATGCCGGCCACGGCACGCTGGATCGCCAAAAAGCTGGGTTGGGATAGTTATAATGAGTCCATGCTGCACCAGTTGGATACCAACATGAAATTGGGTACGTTTTACATGAAGAGTGTCCTGAACGCTTTGGACGACAGTCCGGTATTGGCTTCGGCTGGCTACAATGCCGGACCGAGTCGCGCGAAACGCTGGCGTTCGGAAATGCCGATGGAAGGCGCGATTTACGTCGAGACGATCCAGTTTGACGAGACTCGTGATTACGTCAAAAAAGTGATGAGCAACACGGTGTATTACGCCCGGCAGTTCGGTGCGCCCACGCGCTCGCTCAAGCAGCGTTTGGGTGTGGTCGGAGGCAAGGTTGCGGAACAGGGTGCGGC
>JAVHSF010000043.1:0-1919 GCA_036172035.1 Gallionella sp.
TTGGTCGGTTCGTCCAGTAGCAGGATGTCAGGGTTGGAGAACAGTGCCTGTGCCAGCAGCACGCGCAGCTTGAAGCCGGGTGCGACCGCACTCATGTTGCCGTGATGCAATTCGATACTAATGCCCAAGCCAAGCAGCAATTCACCGGCGCGCGCCTCGGCAGTGTAACCGTCGTATTCGGCAAAGGTCGCTTCCAGGTCGGCGGCGCGCATGTAATCTTCTTCAGTTGCGTCGGGGTTAGCGTAGATCGCATCACGCTCCGCCATCGCGTCCCACATTTCGGCGTGACCCATCATCACCACATCCAGCACGCGCATGTCTTCATATGCAAACTGATCCTGGCGCAGCTTGCCCAGCCGTTCGCCCTTATCCAGCATGACTTCGCCGGAGGTCTGTTCCAGATCGCGCCCCAAAATCTTCATGAAAGTGGATTTGCCGCAGCCGTTCGCGCCGATCAGACCGTAACGGTTGCCGTCGCCGAACTTGACGGAGACATTCTCGAACAGGGGCTTGGCCCCGAATTGCATGGTGATGTTGGCGGTGGAAAGCATGAAAAACTCAATCTTGAAATTTTTTGGAGCGCGATTTTAACACTGTGACGCGACCCTGACTGAAATACCTTTGATTAAAATCACAAAAATCTGCCGATCGGCAACCAACACCATGCGGAGCGATAGGCTAGAATAGGCGCAGTCAATTTAGAAGCCCGCCCCAATGGTTCCTCACCTCACTACCGCACTCAACGGCCCCTTGCTCGATCTGGAGCGGCAATTTTTGACGGCCATGCCGACTATCGAGCATTGGTTTCGCGCGCAATGGCAGGAACACGCCGTGCCGTTCTATGCTTCCGTTGATCTGCGCAACAGCGGTTTCAAGCTGGCTCCGGTGGATACCAACCTGTTTCCTGGCGGCTTCAACAACCTCAACCCCGATTTTTTGCCCTTGTGCATCCATGCGATGCAGGGTGCGGTGGAGAAGATTTGCCCGGAAGCGCGCGGCGTTTTGCTGATCCCGGAGAACCACACGCGCAACCTGTTTTATCTGCAAAACGTCGCGCAGATTGTCACCATCCTCAAGCAGGCGGGCATGATGGTGCGGGTCGGCAGCCTGTTGCCGGAGATTGCGGCGGCAACGGAAATCGCCTTGCCCAATGGCGGCTCATTGACACTGGAGCCGCTGCAACGGCACGGCAATCGTCTCGGACTCGAAGGCTTCGATCCCTGCGTGGTGTTGCTCAACAACGATCTGTCCGGCGGCGTGCCGGAAATATTGAAAAATATTGAACAGGCGATTTTTCCGCCGTTGTCGGCGGGCTGGTATACGCGGCGCAAGTCGCAGCATTTCGCCGCCTACGACCAGGTGGCTGATGAGTTTGCCAAGCTGCTGGACATTGATCCGTGGCTGATTAACCCCTATTTCGCCACCTGTAGCCAGATCAATTTCCACGAGCGGGTCGGCGAGGAATGTCTCGCCGCCCGGGTGGACGGCATCCTGCAAAAGATGCGCCTGAAATATGCCGAATACGGCGTGAAACACGACCCCTTTGTCATCGTCAAAGCCGACGCGGGTACATATGGTATGGGCATCATGACGGTCAAGGATGCCGCTGAGATCACCGGCCTGAACCGCAAGCAGCGCAACAAGATGGCGGTGGTCAAGGAGGGCTTGCCGGTGCATGACGTGCTGGTGCAGGAAGGCGTCTATACCTTCGAGAACATCAATCAGGCGGTGGCCGAGCCGGTGGTGTACATGGTGGACCACTTTGTCGTGGGGGGCTTTTATCGTGTGCATACCGGGCGCGGCGTGGACGAGAACCTCAACGCGCCGGGAATGCACTTCGTGCCACTGGCATTCGAGTCCTGCTGCACCCTGCCGAACCCGGATTGCGCGCCGGACGATACGCCGAACCGCTTCTACGC
>JAVHSF010000044.1:0-1913 GCA_036172035.1 Gallionella sp.
GACATCACTCACGAACCGAATTACGACTCGGCCTTGGCCGCACTGCAATAAAGAAAGCCAGTACCGATGAATTAACCTCGGATACCGATTTCAAAAGGATTACCCCCGAACGACCAGCACGCCGTCCATTTCCACCGATGCGCCGCGTGGCAGTGCGGCGACCCCTACGGCAGCGCGCGCCGGATAAGGCTGATGAAAATACTCCGCCATGATTTCATTCACTTTGGCAAAGTTCTTCAAGTCGGTCAGATAAACATTGAGTTTGACGATACCCTCAAGGTTGCTGTTTGCCGCAGTCGCCACGGCGCGCAGATTCTGGAACACGCGATGGATCTGTTCGTCTATGCCTTCGACCATCTGCATGGTGGCGGGGTCAAGGCCGATTTGCCCGGACAGGTAAACGGTATCATTCACGCGTATCGCCTGCGAATAAGTGCCAATGGCGGCGGGTGCGTCAGGGGTCTGGATGAATTGTTTGTTTGCCATGATGAGTTCCTGTCAGTGTTGTAATGAGCGGTAGGCGGAAATTATAACCTAACCAGGTACACCGCCATCCAGATAGAGTGCTGTCGCAAAAGCGGCTTCAACAAGAAATTCTGGCTGTGCAGGCGGACGATATTGCCCGTGATAATTCTGGCAATGCACCCGCATCCGCAGTAACATCATGGTCAGTTTCATCCGGGTTTTGCCTCGACAAACCTCAAGAGTGACGAGGGGACTTTGGTAATTTGCTGGGGTTACGACGATTCGCAGTCTTTATTTCGCAAGCAAAGCACGGAGGGTGCCATGGAAAACGCCAACAAACCACAAGACAATGGCTCGAACTCGAAGGCCATGGGCGAAATTGTCAGGTATCTGAAAAATTATCCTTTTTTGTTGATCACGGTTGCCGGGTTGCTGATTCTGGTCGGCATACTCGTTTTCGACAAAGACAAGCTGGAAATGTTTAAGGGATTGATCTACGGGATCGTGCTGGTGCCGGTTGGCTTGCAGTTTCTTATCGAATTCAGGAAACAGGCTGGCAAGCGAGGAGCGGTAGAGAAACCCGCTAAAGCTGGCAAAACGACAGCACCGCAACTAGCGGAGACAGATGCCACGGAAGCGGTTGCCGTGGGTGGTTCACAGCCTTTCAGTCGCAAGATCATCGTCAGCCTGGTGCTGATTGCGATCAATATCCTGGCCTGGAATGAAACACTGGACGCGAATGCCCATTTGGGCGCGATCGTCCTGCTGGGTATCCCCGCGCTCCTGCTAGGCTTCTCCGCACTGAATGATGCGCGGCATGGTACAGTCAAAGGCAAAGAGTGGGCGATCGCCGCAATCGTGTTGTCGGTACTCATGATATTGGCATCGCTGGGCGGCTTGACCGAGACTAAAAATCCAACACCGAAACCTGCCCCTGCTCCGGTCTCTAATCCTGAAGACCCGGTAGTCACTCCGCCGTTGCCTGAAAATCAACCTGACACAACTCAAAAATCTCAGCCCTCCATCGCAAGCGCGTGTGTGACCCAGTTTGGGTCTTGCCCGATGATGGTTGCGATACCTGTCGGCAGCAACTGCACCTGCACGACAGCCTTCGGAATTTTGCCCGGCATGGCTCAGTAAATGATATGAACCGTGCCTGCAAGCCTGTTTCAGGCTTGCGCGGCTATCTTGAAAATCACCTTGCGCAGACTGCCCTCCCCGACCAGCGGCGCGTGGGCATCTTCGGGGAAGAAGATACAGAAATGATCCGGCGGCACGGCGACCCACGAGGCGGGGGCATCGTGAAAAAACTGGATGTCCTTCTCCGCGCTGTAGTCGCTGACCGGGTTATGACAATCCGCCAGCGGCTTCCAGCCCATCGTTTCGTCACCCTCCAGCACCAGTTGAATGTCTATGTAGCGGCGGTGCGCCTCCAGTCGCGCCATCTC
>JAVHSF010000045.1:0-5452 GCA_036172035.1 Gallionella sp.
AGCAACGGCCTGAGCGTTGATGACAAAATCATCGAATCAAACTTGGGAACGTAATAATCCACCCCCACCCGTGTCCCCATCGCGCGGTTCGCCTCGGAAGACAGCGAGGAATGCATGACCACCGGGATACCGTTAAATCGCTTGTCTGTTTTGATGTTATTGGTCAACACATAACCATCCATTTCCGGCATTTCCGCATCCGTTAAAATCACCTGAATCCTGTCATGCAAGGGCGTGCCGGTATTTTGCGCAGCATCGGCCAGCGCCTTGAGCCTTTCCCACGCATCATTGCCATTGGCGGCCTGGATGTGTTTGACTCCCATTTTGTCCAGTACTTCGCCGATTTTACGGCGCGCCACCATCGAATCGTCGGCAAAAAATACGCATAAATCGTGATCGGAATCCACGCGCGCCACGTTCCCGACCACCGCCTCACCGAATGCGTCGGACAATATCTGCTCGACATCCAGGATGGAAATCAGCGAACCGTCCGGCAATTCTGTAATGGCGCTAATCAGTGCCGATTTATCCGACATCATCCCTTCGGTAGCGCGCACCTTGTCCCAATCCACGCGGATGATGCGGTCAACGTCCTGCACCAGAAAACCCAGAATATGGCTGTTATATTCCGCCACCATCATGGTTTGATGTTTATCCGCCGGGTAGATATTCATGAAGCTGGCCATATTGAGTACCGGCATGACGTGTCCACGCAACGAAACGATACCTTCCACCCCTCTGGGCATATTCGGTGTACGCGTGATTTTTCCCGCCGTACAAACCTCCTTTACCTTGAAAACATTGATGCCGAACTTCTCTTCGCTCCCCAAACTGAACAGCAGAATTTCCATTCTGTTGGAACCCGCCAGATTGGTGCGCGCATCCACATGGTCCAGCAAACCGTCTGCATCGCGGTCATTCGTATAAGTCATTTATGTCTCCTTCTTTGGAGTGTGCAAACACGTCTGCGCGTCCGGTGACAGGTCGCCGCACCCCTTATCACGCCAACAACCTTGCCAAAGTCTGCGACAATTTTTGTGGTTCAAATTTAGGCACATACTCATCTACGCCCACCGATTTACCGAGTTGCTGGTTCGACGCGCTGCTCAATGAGGAGTGCATCAACACGGGAATGCCGTTGAAGCGTTTATCCGCCTTGATCTTGCGCGTCAACATGTAACCGTCCATCTCGGGCATTTCCACATCCGTCAAAATCACCTGCAGCAGATTCTCCAACGGGATATTGGCAGATTCGGCGTAATCGGCCATTTTGACCAACTCCAGCCACGCCTGACGGCCATTGATGGCGGAGATATGCTTGACATGCATCGCGTCTAGCGTCCGCGATATTTGATGGCGGGCAACCGAGGAATCGTCGGCAAAAAACACGGTACGATTTTCCCTGGCGATAGGCTGAACGTGCTTTAAAATCAATTCATCGCTGTCAAAATGCCCCGTTTCGGCGAGCACTTTTTCCACGTCCAGCAGCATCACCAGACGTTTATCCTTCAATTCGGTAATCGCCGTCACCATGCCGCCCATCTCGGCCATCAACATGGCGGGAGGCACGCGCATCGCAGACCAGTCCAGGCGCAAAATGTTGTCCACCGCCTTGACCAGAAAACCCTGGGTGTGGCCGTTGTATTCGGTCACGATCATGATTCCCGGCTGACAATCGGTTTCCATCCGAATGTATTTCGCCAGATTGATGACAGGAACCAATACGCCGCGCAAGCTGACCATCCCCTCGACCGCAGCCGGCATTTCAGGCGCGCGGGTAATCGCCGGAATGCCCATCACTTCACGCACCTTGAACACGTTAATGCCGAAAGTCTCTTCGCGCCCGGTACGCGTATCGCGCCCCAACGTGAACATCAGAATCTCCAGCTTGTTGGTTCCGGCCAGTTTGCTTCGGGCATCTATATTTCTTAGCAGGTCAGACATTTCATACTCCTGATTACACCTTGAACACGTCCACTGCGTGGCGCACTTCGCGCGCCTTACTTTCCAGTTCGTTCGCCAACCCCAATAACCCTTTCGCTGCGGAGGCATTTTCTCCCGACATCGAGGAGACGCGTTCCGTGCTTTGCGCCAGGCCGTGCGCAGCGGCAGTCTGTTCGGACAGCGAGCCGGAAATCTCGTCTATGACATGGGCTACCTCGCTAAAACTTTGCTGGATCGTGACGATGGAAGTTTTTGCGCTTTCCGCGTCGGACACCCCCTGGCGGGTGGTCGCCACCACTTTGTCCATGCTGCTTAGCGCACGACCCGCCACTTCACCAATCTTGCTCGACATAAGGTTGATTTCGTTGGTCGCATTGGCGGTGCGCTCGGCCAGCTTGCGCACTTCGTCGGCCACCACCGCAAAGCCGCGCCCCTGTTCGCCGGCACGCGCGGCTTCGATGGCGGCATTCAGCGCCAGCAAATTGGTCTGTTCGGCGATTTCCTTGATAACTTTGACGACATCGCTGATGCGCGAAGCATCCACGCCCAGACGAGACACTTCGCCCGATGCTGCTTCGATTTCGCCCGCCGTAGTCAACAGCCCGGCTACCGTTTTGCTCACCACATTGCCGCCCTGTTCGGCGCTGCTGCGCGAACTGTTGGCAATGCGCCTGGCATCATTGCCCTGATCGCTGATATGAGTGGTGGCAACGCTCAGTTCTTCGATGGCGGTGGCCATGCCGGCGACCGCATCCGATTCGTGATTGACGTTATCGGCGATGTGTTGCGCCGAACCCGCCAGACGGTATGCCATATCGCCGACCTGGTTCGCCTGGTTTTGCACCTTGCCTATCATCTCGCGCAAGGCGATTTGCATCTGATAAGCATTCGCCAGCAGGCTGTCCGGGTCTGGTAATTTATTGGGTTGATGCGAAAAATCCCCGACCGCCATGCTACTCACGACTCGCGCCACGTCAGCCGGTTCGCCGCCCAGTTGCCTGAATACCGAGCGGATTACGGTTGTCGCCAGAAACGCCGACAACATTAGCGAAGCCAGCACCCAGACAATGACCAGATTGCGGCGTTGCTGAAAACCTTCCTCCGCCATAACAATTTTTTCTGCGCCTTTATCGGCGACAAACTTCATAAAACTCTCCCGCAGCGCCTCGATCTGCCCACTCAGTTCACGGTCTACACCCGCCACTGCCGCATCCGACTCGGCGGCATTACCGTTGTGTGCGTTCATCTGCGCCAAATACTTGCCGCTCAGAATTTTATGTTGTACCGCCAGCGTCTCCAGCTGGCTGACGAAGCCGTTAAGCTCGGGATGAGCTTCAGCCAGTTTCTTCAATCCGTTCAACGCCTGAGCATGATGTTCTGCAAACAAGCCTTGTTGCTCGACGAATTCGCCACGATATTTGTCCAATTTGACCGGATCAGCGCCGCGTATCCACACGTCTTTAGCCAGCTTAACCTGTTTGAGAAAGGCAAGGTTCATGCTGCCGATGTCGCCCATCACCGCAATGTCTTGTTCCAGACGCAGCACATTGGATTTTTCATCACGCACCGCGCCACTGAGTTCCGTCAAGGCGAATATCGCCATCGCCAGAAACATGGCAAATGAAACCGCTTCCAAAGTGAGGAATTTTTCTTTCAGGGAAAGATGTTGCAACATTTTGTTTCTCCTTGATTTTTTATACAAAGCCAATAAATACCAGAGCAAAACCCTGCCCGGCAAGCAAGCTCGGGCAAGCCGTCTAAACTTTGAACCTGCCGACGGTCTTGCTGAGAGCTTCCGAAATCACCTGCATATTCCGTGTCTCATCCACCGTGCGTTTGACCACTTGATTGCTCTGCTTGGCCATCACCGCGATGCGTTCGACGTTGCGGACGATTTCCTGGCTGGCATCACGCTGTTGGTTGATCGCGCCGACGATATTTTCCAACCCGCTATTGACTCCCGCCACCGAACTATTGGTCACACTCAACACGGCGGTTACTTCGGCAATATGGTGCTGGCTGCTCAGCAAGGCACGGATACCAAACTGCACGGTTTTTTCAACACGATCAGATTGTTCGCTTATGGTCTGGGTTACGTCGTCAATCTGCGAAGCCGCGTTCGCCGATTTTTCAGCCAGCTTGCGTACCTCGTCCGCCACGACGGCAAAACCGCGTCCCTGTTCACCGGCTCGCGCCGCCTCGATCGCCGCATTTAGCGCCAGCAGATTGGTCTGTTCGGCAATGTCGCGTACTTGCTGCGTCATCTCCGTGATACTGCGCGTATTGCTGACAAATTCGCCGACCGCACCGGCAATTTCATTGACTGCCCGTTCCACGCTGGCAAGTTCCGCCATCATTTGTTGCAAACTGAGCTGTCCCTGATGCGCGCGATCCGCACTCTCTTCAGAAAGTTTTGCGACTTGCGCAGCACCTTCCGCGACATGACTGATACTGTCGCTCATCTGCCCCACCGCGCTCGAAGTGGTGCTGGCCGCATCGCTTTGCGACTGGATACTGCGGAATATCTGATCCGAATTGTCGGTCAGGCGATGCGCCGTATTGGCGACCTGCCCGGTTTGACCTTCAACCTGGCTGACGATCACTTGAAAACTTTGCGCCAGGTCGTTAAAAGCTTGCCCGGTTTGACCAATCTCATCACCGCTGCGCACCGTGACGCGCCGGGACAAATCTCCGCTGTTTTGCATTGTCTGCATGGCCAGTTGCAATTCGCGAGCCGGACGAGTCATGAAACCGATCAGCCAACCGATTACCACGTAGAGGAATATTTGCACGGCAAGCTGAATGCCCCACATCACATAATTGGCCTTGCGCAGCATGGAAAATTCATCGCTAATATCCAGCGTAATGCTTGCCGCACCATTCACCGCCCCGTCCGGAACGTTATGGCACATCAAACAATTCGTACCCCGGAACTCTTTTTTGGCAATAAAAGGCACCACCACACGCAGCGAGTGTTTGTCGTCTTGCGCCAGAAGTGAGCTTTGTACTTGCGCGCTTTGCAAGGCGGCATGATCCAGTTCATCCAGGGGTTGTTCGGAAGGCAGACCGCGACCGAATTGATCCTGCACCGGCTTGTTGCGCATCACGCGCAATTCGTTGATTTTGGCGGATGCGCCCATTTTTTTGACATACAAGGCACGCTGTTCGGCATCGCTGATAATGCCGTTTATCATCAACATGTTCAGACCATTCAGCACCCCGTCGGCAGAAATCAGGGCTTTTTGTTGCGCCTCCTTCAAGACATTTTCTTCAAACTTGTCCAGCGCCGTGCGTTGCGCCAGGATCAACACCAACAATAGAGTCAACTGAATGGGGAGTTGCAATTTGTTCTTCAGGGTCAGATTTTTCCACCAATTGCTCATTTCTTGCCTCGCAGATTTGTTTTGCACAAGATTCATGCACCATAGTTACCTTAACGGCAACAAACGAGATTTCTTTAGGCAAACAAGGGAAAGAAAAGCCGCCAATTCGGCAGCTCAAAGCAAAT
>JAVHSF010000045.1:5552-7404 GCA_036172035.1 Gallionella sp.
TGCTGGTCGTCTTCGGCATCCACACCGACTACTCCGCCGTCGTGACTGGCCGCCTCTTCTGATTTTTTATTCATTACAATCAAGCTTATACGACGATTTGAAGGATTCAGCGGCTGTTCCTTGTCGAACAGGACGGCTGATGACAATCCCACCACGCGGACAATTTTTTCATCCGCCATGCCCCCGGCAATCAGCTCACGGCGCGAGGCATTGGCGCGGTCTGCAGACAGCTCCCAGTTGCTGTAGCCCTTGGCACCCCCGACATATAAGGCCGCATCGGTGTGACCCGAGATGCTCACTTTATTGGGTACATCGTTTAGCGTTTGACCGATGGCATGCAAAATCTCCCGGGTATACGGCTCAAGTTGCGCGCGACCACTCTGGAACATCGGACGGTTCTGCTCATCCACGATTTGTATGCGCAAGCCTTCCGTGGTGATGTCGAGCAGAATTTGATTCTTGAACTGCTTGAGCTGCGCATTGTTTTCGATGGCTTTTTCAATACTGGATTTCAGCTCCTTGAGCTTTTCGGTCTCGGCGCGGCGGAATTCCTGTTGCGCCGCTTTCAGGTTGATGATCCGCTTCTCGGTGGGCAGGTCACCCGACTTGACCTGTCCCTCGCTGCGCGTCAAATCTTTGCCGCCGCCTTTGAGGATACTGGAACTGTCGCCGCTGCCAGAACCGCCAGCCAGCGCGACTTTTAAAGGGGTTTTGAAATAATCCGAAATACCTTTCAGGTCGCCCTTTGAAGTCGAACCCAATAACCACATCAACAAAAAAAACGCCATCATCGCCGTCACAAAGTCGGCATATGCGATTTTCCACGCGCCACCATGCGCACCAGCCGCCACCTTCTTGATGCGTTTGATAACGATGGGTCTTTTACTTAAGTCCTCAGCCATGTTTTTGTCTAGTAACTCGAAAGTGGTAAGTCGCTGCCCGTTCAATGACTTATTGACAGCCCCCGCTCATCAGCGTTTTTGCTTGACGTGTTCTTCCAGTTCGGCGAACCCGGGTCGTTCGGCAGACCCCAGCGCCTTGCGGCCAAATTCGACCGCCATGACAGGCGCATAACCGTTCAGGTTAGCCAGCAAAGTCACCTTGATGGTCTGAAACATCTTGGCTCCTTCTTCGGCCTTTTGCTCCAGCAAACTCGCCAGGGGACCCACAAATCCGTAGGCCAGCAAAATACCCAGGAAAGTTCCCACCAGCGCGTGAGCGATCAACATGCCCAATTCAGCCGGTGGAATACCGACCGACTCCATGGTGTGTACCACGCCCATCACCGCCGCAACGATACCGAAAGCGGGCATACCATCCGCCAGTTTGGCGATCACATGAGACGACACCAGCGCCTCGTGGTGGTGCGTCTCAAGCTCGACATCCATCAGATTTTCAATTTCCATCGAATTCAGATTGCCACTGACCATGATGCGCAGATAATCGGTAATAAATTCAACCACATGATGGTCTGATACCACCTTGGGGTATTTGGAGAAAATCGGGCTATCTTCGGGTTTTTCGATGTCGCCTTCTATGGACATCAGCCCTTCCTTGCGAACCTTGGTCAGCAATTCGTACAGCAACGCCATCAGCTCCATGTAGGCATCTTTTGAGTATTTTGATCCCTTCAATAAACTGGGCAAATCCTTGAGGGTCGCCTTGATGGCTCCCATACTGTTACCGACAAAAAATGCGCCCAGCGCGCCGCCACCAATCATCAGCAATTCCAGCGGTTGCCAGAGTGCCGCCAAGTGACCGCCAGCCATGGCAAAGCCACCGAACACCGCTCCCATTACGACTACATAGCCTACGATCACTAACATGCAAGCACTCCTTGTTTATATGTTTC
>JAVHSF010000045.1:7504-8967 GCA_036172035.1 Gallionella sp.
GGACAACGGATTGTATGCAGCGCACCGTCTGCTTGAATAACGGCAGGTTGCGTGGAATCTTTAGCGATAGACCTGTTTTTTATGCAACGCCCGTTTTAGCCAGGTTGCGCCACAAGCCGAGACTCCTGGTTGGCGGCCTCGATTTTGTCGGCGCGGGCTTTGGTTTTTCCGGCGCGGGCGGGGGGATGACAGATGCCACACACATAATGGGCATTCAACTCGTTGGTATGCGTGACGAAATGCCCGCCACAATCCGCACAGGCAACCAGTTCCATCATGCCGGCATTGAAAAAACGAATCAGAAACCAGGCGCGCGTAACGCTCAGTACCGCCTCTCCCCCTTCCAGATTTTCCACCTGATCCAGATACAGGCGATAGGCGGTAATCAGGGCTTGTGCGCCTTCGATCCCGGCATTTTTGAGCAAAAACTGATAAATCCCCATGAACAGGGAGGAATGAATATTCGCCTGCCAACCGATAAACCAGTCGGTCGAGTAGGGCAACATCCCCTTGGAAGGCGATTTACCTTTGACTTCCTTGTAGAGTTTGAGCAAGCGTTCGCGGCTGAGCGTGGTTTCTTCCTGCAACAGCTGCAAACGCGCATCCATTTCGATTAACTCTGTGGCGATTTTGACTTGCTGCGCCTCGCCCAATACTGTTTTGACAGCCATGCCAACCTCCCCTGATTGAGTGATTATGCCAACTCTTCGACCGGCTGCGCCGACATCAGAATGGCCGCATGGGTTTGCGCCATCAAGCGATTTTTACTGTAGTCCGTCACCATATTCAGCAAAACGTTTTCGTCAAAACGGAAACCACACAACAGCATGTTGGAACTGGACATCTTGATAATCTGCGCAGGAGTAAGGCCTCCGATTACGTCAATCAGATCCTGACTGAGACCCAAACGGTAAACTGCGGCTGATTTATCTTCTTTCACCATCTGCTGTGCCAGCATCAGATAGCTCAGATTGATGTCGCGTATACCTTCGTGCAATTGTATGGTGTTCATGGTAGTCCCCTTGAATATGCGCCTTGGTTTGCTGCCAAAGCACCACTAACCGTTTAACTTCGACAGTTGCATTTTGCGGGAACGACAAGGAGAAAAAAATCAGAAGCAAGCTGATTTTATTGTAGGCAACAGGTACAGCAAAAGTAGGAAGATTGCTTACAAAAGCACGACCCTCCAGCTCGGGGGGAGCTTGAGGGTCAATGCAGAGTGATGTTTGCAAGGGGTCAAACTATCACTCATGTTTTAGTTATCGGCCACAGACTGAAAAACTTTAGGGATTTTTTAATTTTTTTATTACTTAATAAACAAACAGTTAAAAAATATATTCAATTTTGTTAAAAAATAACTCCCGTCGTCGCCAGCAACAGGCAGTGAAATTCCCAAACCCATTCCAAACTATTCACAGGGGCGTACAGGATACCGGTTCAGCAACGGCGCTAAAAATGCAAAC
>JAVHSF010000046.1:0-8950 GCA_036172035.1 Gallionella sp.
TAAAACAATTCAAATACGGTTGTTCCGTCTGCACAGGGATGACGACGCGGTTTATTGAGGAAATGTAATGGCAATCGCTAAGAGAACGTTTGATGTGGTGGTGGTGGGTGCGGGTGGGTCGGGGATGCGCGCGGCTTTGCAGCTCGCAGAAGCCGGCTTGAAGGTGGCGGTACTCTCCAAGGTTTTTCCGACGCGTTCGCATACGGTTGCCGCGCAGGGTGGCATCGCGGCCAGCCTGGGCAATATCAACGAAGACAACTGGCACTGGCATATGTATGACACGGTCAAAGGCTCGGATTACCTGGGCGACCAGGATGCCATCGAGTTTATGTGCCGCGCAGCACCGGAAGTGGTGTATGAGCTGGAACATTACGGTATGCCGTTCGACCGGCTGGAGAGCGGCAAGATTTACCAGCGCCCGTTCGGTGGCCACATGCAGGATTACGGCAAAGTGCCGGTGCAGCGCGCCTGCGCGGCGGCGGATCGCACCGGTCATGCCTTGTTGCATACCTTGTACCAGCAGAACGTCAAGGCCAATACCAATTTTTTTGTAGAGTGGATGGCGCTTGATCTGATCCGCGACGAAGACGGCGATGTGCTGGGCGTGACGGCGATGGAAATCGAAACCGGCGAGGTGATGATGTTCCACGCGCGCGCCACGTTGCTGGCAACGGGCGGCGCGGGACGCATCTTCCAGTCGAGTACCAACGCCTTTATCAATACCGGCGATGGCTTGGGGATGGCGGCGCGCGCCGGTATCCCGCTGGAAGATATGGAGTTTTTTCAGTTTCATCCGACTGGTGTGTACGGCGCGGGGGTGTTGATTACCGAAGGGGTGCGCGGCGAGGGCGGCTATCTGCTGAACAAGCACGGCGAACGCTTCATGGAAAAATATGCGCCGAACGCCAAAGACCTGGCCAGTCGCGATGTGGTGTCGCGCGCCATGACCATCGAAATCAAGGAAGGGCGCGGCTGCGGGCCACTTGGCGATCACATCATGCTCAAGCTGGATCATCTGGGTGACGATGTCATCAGGCAGCGTCTGCCGGGGATACGCGAAATCGCCTTGAAGTTTGCCCACGTTGATCCCGCCAAGGCACCGATTCCGGTCGTGCCGACCGCGCATTACATGATGGGCGGCATCCCTGCCAACTATCGCGCGCAAGTCGTCGCGCCCTGCAAGACCGCGCCCGAAGAAGTGGTGCAGGGGTTGTATGCGGTCGGCGAATGCGCCTGCGTGTCGGTGCATGGCGGCAACCGGTTGGGCTGTAATTCCTTGCTGGATTTGTTGGTGTTCGGGCGCGAAGCGGGCAGACAGATTATCAAGGATTTGCAGCGCAATCCGCACCATAAGCCCTTGCCTGCGGATGCTGCAACGCGTCCTCTGGCGCGACTGGCTCGTCTGGAAAATCAGAAAAACGGCGAACGTGTCGGCGAAGTCGGTGCGGAAATGCGCAAAGTCATGCAAACCCATTGCGGCGTGTTTCGCTTCCCGGATTTGCTGGTCGAGGGCGTGGCGGAGATCAAACGAGTTGCTGCACGCGTGGCACAGACCGGGATTCATGACAAGAGTCGCGTGTTCAACACCGCGCGCGTCGAGGCGCTGGAGCTGGATAACCTGATCGAAGTCGCGCAGGCGACCATGATCGCGGCACAAGCGAGACAGGAAAGTCGTGGCGCTCACGCTCGCGATGATTTCACGGCGCGCGATGACGTGAACTGGTTGAAACACAGCCTGTATTTTCGTGAAGGTTATCGCCTGGATTACAAACCGGTGCGCCTCAAACCGCTGACCGTGGACTCCTTCCCGCTCAAGGCACGCGTTTACTAGAGCATGGGGACGATGTAATGACGTCAGCTGGGAGCCTATTATTTTTGGTACTTTTGAACACAGGACGACAATGAACCCAGAACAGCTTCAACAACTCGATCGGCAACTGAATCAGTGGCGTGCAAGCCATGCCGATGTTGAGAGCCGTCGGGCGGCGTATCGCCAGCAGGTGCAGAAATTCACGTTAAGTTCAATGGCTTTGGAAAATGAACCCGTCAGTTCAGAACGTTTGGCAGCACTATTGTGTCAACCAGTCCGGTAAACGCCACTCGTGAACTGGAGTCAGTCTCCGGTCTGCTTGCCTATGGCGAAGTGGCCGAGCGTCTCGCTGTGAACATTGTGAATTGCCTTGATGCGATGCTGGAAAACTTGCCCGAATCCATTCGCATCACACCGGAGTGGATTTGTGACACGCATCGTTGTATTGCCGGTGAGCTTTTTCCTGATTGGGCTGGATATTTTCGTACTACCGATGTTCAGGTGGGCTACCATTTGCCTCCGTCCGCGTACGAGGTTGCGGTTTATATCGGGAATTTTTGTCTGGATTTGGACGAGAGAATGCGCCATTTGAGCGGAGTTGAATCTATTGCCGAACTATTGGCTTGGGCTGATTGGCGCTTTCAATGGATACATCCGTTCAAGGATTTTAATGGCAGGGTGGGGAGAATTTTGCTCATTGCGCTGACTTATAAACTTGCTTTGCCACCGATTGATCCAGCTACGGATGAAGCCGGGAAAATGAATTATTTTGAAGCCCTCCATACTGCCGATGCGGGCGATTTATCCAAACTTAATGCGCTGTGGTTGAACAGGTTGTTGCAAAGTGACACGACTATCTAATGTGAGTGGGATATAGGAAAACTATGAAATTCCGTATTTATCGTTACAACCCTGAAACTGATGCCGTGCCGAGTATGCGCGACTATGAGCTGGACATTGACCCGCAAGGCAAGATGCTGCTGGATGCGCTGGTGTTGTTAAAAGAGCAGGACGACAGTCTGTCCTTGCGTAAGTCGTGCCGCGAGGGGGTGTGCGGTTCGGATGCCATGAATATCAACGGGCGCAACGGTCTGGCTTGCATCACGCCGCTGGCTTCGTTGAAACAGCCGGTTGAATTGCGCCCTTTGCCCGGTCTGCCGGTGATACGCGATCTGATCGTGGACATGACGCAGTTCTTTAAACAATACCATTCGATCAAGCCCTACCTGATCAATAACGATCCGCCACCGGAGACCGAGCGGTTGCAATCGCCCGTCCAGCGCGCGCATCTGAATGGCTTGTACGAGTGCATTCTGTGCGGTTGTTGCAGTACGGCGTGTCCTTCGTTCTGGTGGAATCCCGATAAATTTGTCGGGCCGGCGGGACTGTTGCAGGCTTATCGCTTTATTGCAGATACCCGTGATCATGCGACCAGCGAGCGCCTGGATGATCTGGAAGACCCCTATCGTCTGTTCCGTTGCCACACCATCATGAATTGCGTGGATGTCTGCCCCAAGGAGTTGAATCCGACCGAGGCGATAGGCAATATCAAGGACTTGATGATCAAACGCATGGTATGAGAAATCAGGATCGTGGCTTAGGGATCGAGGATGAAGCACAGGACGCAGGAAGCGGAGGGGAGCGTTTACCCAGTCCTCAGTCCTCGCTCCTCGATCCTGCTTCTTTGCACCGTTTGCGCTGGCGTTGCAGGCGCGGCTTGCTGGAACTGGATATTGTGCTGGGACGTTTCGTGGATGTCCATTACACCCGGTTGTCCGAACAAGAGCAGCAAATCTTCGATGCGTTTCTGGACATGGCTGACAATCCGCTATGGGATATGATTTCAGGCAGAAAAGAGGCGGTGTCGGACGAGCAGGCTGCGCTGCTGGAAAAAATCAGACGGGCATGAACGTGCTGTTTTCAGGGGCGCAGGATCGTATTCGCAGGCAAGGCTGGAAGCAGACAGTTTTTGGCGTTATCGGTAATTTAATTCGAGATTGGAAATCTGATGGAAAACAAACAGGGCGAAATTCGTCAGGACAAACGGGTCGCAACGCTTACTCTGGACGACGGTCGCAGTATTGAATTACCCATTCTGTCCGGTACGCTGGGATCGGATGTCATTGATATTCATGGATTAAGTAAATTGGGCTTATTTACTTATGATCCGGCTTTTTTTTCAACGGCCAGTTGCACGTCCGAGATTACTTTTATTGACGGGGATGCCGGATTTCTCTACTACCGTGGTTACCCTATCGAGCAACTGGCTGAAAAGTCCGACTTTTTAGAGGTCTGTTATCTGCTGCTGAACGGTCAGCTACCGGATGCAGAACAAAAATCCGATTTCGTGCGCAAGGTGACTTCGCATACGATGGTGCATGACCAGATGGCCAAGTTTTTCAGCGGCTTCCGCCGCGACGCGCATCCGATGGCGGTGATGGTGGGCGTGGTGGGTGCATTGTCCGCGTTTTATCACGATTCGCTGGACATCAATAATCCCGAACACCGAAGCCTGGCGGCGATGCGTCTGCTGGGCAAGCTGCCGACTATTGCGGCGATGGCTTACAAGTACCATAACGGCTATCCCTTTATGTATCCGAAATACAAGTTGGGTTATGTGGAAAATTTCATTTACATGATGTTCGCCAACCCGGCGGAAGACTATGTGCAAAACCCCAAACTGGTGAGGGCGTTGGAACGCATTTTCATTTTGCACGCCGATCACGAACAGAATGCCTCTACTTCTACCGTGCGCCTGGCCGGTTCAAGTGGCGCAAATCCGTTTGCCTGTATCGCGTCGGGTATCGCGGCGTTGTGGGGGCCGGCGCACGGCGGTGCCAACGAAGCCGCGCTGAGGATGCTGGAAACAATCGGGGACGTGTCCAAAGTACCCGAGTTCGTGCAGGGCGTGAAAGACAAGAAATATCGTCTGATGGGCTTTGGTCACCGGGTTTACAAGAATATGGATCCACGCGCCTCGGTGATGCGCGATACCTGTTATGAGGTGTTGCAGGAACTGGGGCTGGAAAACGACAAGCTGTTCAAACTGGCGATGGAGCTGGAACAAATCGCCTTGCATGATGCGTATTTCATCGAGCGAAAACTCTATCCGAACGTGGATTTTTATTCCGGCATCGTGCTGCGTGCGCTGGGTATCCCGATGAATATGTTTACGGTCATCTTCGCGGTAGCGCGCACCATCGGCTGGATTTCTCAATGGAGTGAAATGATGGAAGGGGATGACCACAAGATCGGCAGACCCCGTCAGCTTTATGTCGGTGCGACGCGCCGTGACTTTGTGGAGATGGGCAAACGGTGAACCAAAACGCGAGTTTTATCAAGATGATGCAGGACAGCTCGCCGCTGTTTGGCGCGAATGCGTCCTTCGTCGAAGCCTTATACGAGCAATACCTGCTTGAGCCTGCCGGTGTGCCGGTGGAATGGCGCGGTTATTTTGATTCGCTGCAAGCGGCGGGCATTCGGGATGTCGCGCACAGCCCGATACAGCGTGCTTTTGCCGCGATGCCAGAAGCCACTGCCAGTCCCGCGTTATCGGCGAGTGCCGATCTGGAACGCAAACAGGTGTATGTGTTGCAGCTCATCAACTCCTATCGTTTCCTCGGCTTGCGTGTCGCTAACCTTGATCCGCTGGCGCGCCACGAAAAGCCGGTGATTGCCGAACTCGATCCCGCCTATTACGGCTTGAATGAAGCCGATATGGATACCACCTTTGAAACGGGTTCGCTGGTGGCGGCATCGCGTTTGACCCTGCGCGAGATATTGCAACTGGTGAGGCAGACTTATTGCGGCAGCATCGGTGCCGAATATATGTACATCAGCGATGTGGCACAAAAACGCTGGATACAAAATCGCCTGGAGGGGGTGCGCGGGCAGCACGGTTTTAATGTTGCGCAACGCCGCCGTATTCTTGGTCGCCTGACGGCGGCAGAGTCGCTGGAACGTTATTTACACACCAAATATGTCGGGCAAAAGCGCTTCTCGCTGGAGGGTGGCGAGACCTTGATTCCGATGCTCGATCATCTGTTGCAACGCGCAGGCAGCCAGGGCGTGCAGGAAGCGGTCATCGGCATGGCGCATCGCGGTCGTTTGAACGTGCTGGTGAATATTCTGGGCAAACAGCCGAGCATGTTGTTTGCCGAGTTTGAAGGCATACATGTTGATCATCTGACCTCTGGCGACGTGAAATACCACCAGGGTTTCTCTGCCGACATCCAGACTCCGGGAGGGGCGTTGCACGTCGCGCTGGCCTTCAATCCATCGCATCTGGAGATCGTCAATCCAGTGGTGGAAGGCTCGGTACGCGCTCGCCAGCACAGACTCAAGGATTATCAGGGTGTCAAGGTGGTGCCGGTTCTGCTGCATGGCGATGCTGCGTTTGCCGGGCAGGGCGTGGTGATGGAAACGCTGAACATGTCGCAGACGCGCGGGTTCTACACGGGCGGCACGCTACACATCATCATCAATAACCAGATCGGCTTCACCGCGTCGGACAAGCGCGATACACGTTCCAGCCAGTATTGCAGCGATGTGGCGAAGATGATTGATGCGCCTATTTTTCACGTCAACGGCGACGATCCCGATGCGGTCATGCTCATTACTGAAATTGCCCTGGATTACCGGATGCAGTTTCACAGGGATGTGGTCATCGAGATGGTGTGCTTTCGCAAGCTGGGTCACAACGAGCAGGATGAGCCGTTGGTCACGCAACCTTTTATGTACCGCTATATACGCAAGCATCCCGGAACGCGCGCGGTGTATGTGCAGCGTCTGGTTGATGAGGGTGTCATCGAGGCATCTGAAGCCGAGCAGATGATTGCGGATTACCGTCAGGCGATGGACGAAGGGCGCAATTCGATACGCCCCGCACTGGAGCATGAAGCAGGCAAGCCGGTTTCGCCTTGGCACAACTTTACCAGCGCGGCAAAGTGGGACGAGGCAGTGAACACTGCGGTCACGCTGGATCGCTTGCAGCAATTATCTGTCACGCTGACGACCGTGCCGGAAAAATTTGTTTTGCATTCGCGGGTGCAAAAAATTATCGAGGCGCGCGTTGAGATGGCGCGCGGTGAATTGGCTTTGGATTGGGGGATGGCCGAGAATCTGGCATATGCCACATTGCTCACCGAAAATTATCCGATCCGGCTGTGCGGTCAGGACGCGCGGCGCGGCACGTTCTTCCACCGTCACGCGACTTGGCATGATCAGAACCGGGTGGTGTGGGATGAGGGGGTTTACACGCCGTTGCAGCATTTGTCACCCGATCAGGCCGATTTCGTCGTGATAGATTCGTTGCTTTCCGAGGAGGCGGTGCTGGGTTTTGAATACGGCTATGCCACTGCCGAACCCGATACGATGGTGTTGTGGGAGGCGCAATTCGGCGACTTTGCCAATGGCGCACAGGTGGTAATAGATCAATTCATCGCTTCCGGCGAAGCCAAGTGGGGCAGGTTGTGCGGGCTGGTGATGCTGCTGCCGCACGGCTACGAGGGGCAGGGTGCGGAACACTCTTCCGGGCGCATCGAGCGTTATTTGCAACTCTGCGCCGATTACAATATCCAGGTGTGCATCCCTTCCAGTCCGGCGCAAATGTTCCATCTGTTGCGCCGCCAGATGTTGCGCTCCATGCGTCGTCCGCTGATTGTGTTTACTCCGAAAAGCCTGTTGCGCAACAAGGATGCCGCTTCGCCATTGAGCGAATTCACGCAGGGCGGATTCAGGGCGGTCATGCCCGAAGTGGATGCGCTGGATGCCGGCAAGGTGAAACGTATCATCGCTTGCAGTGGAAAAATCTATTATGAGCTGCTCAATGCGCGCCGTGAAAAGGGCATAGCGGATATGGCAATTATTCGCCTTGAGCAGCTTTATCCTTTCCCGCATGAAGATTTCGCCGCGCAAGTCGCGGCTTATCCGAATGCCGGCGAATTCGTCTGGTGTCAGGAAGAGCCCGGCAACCAGGGTGCATGGCACCGCATCCAGCATTATCTGTTGCGCCACTTGCGTAAGGATATGCGCCTGGAATATGCCTTGCGCCCTTCGTCCGCCGCACCCGCTGCCGGTTATCTGGCGGTGCATGGCGAACAGCAGAAGGCAGTGATCGAAGCCGCCTTCCGTCCCGATTTAGATGTAAAGAACAATCCAGGAGCCTCCAGCCATGAGCATTATTGAAGTTAAAGTCCCGCAACTTTCCGAATCCGTCACTGAAGCGACTCTGCTGACCTGGCTCAAGCAAGTCGGCGATGCCGTCACCGAAGGTGAAAATCTGATTGATGTCGAAACCGACAAAGTGGTGATGGAATTGCCCGCCGCCAAGAGCGGTGTGCTGACCAAAATCCTTAAAGGTGACGGCGAAAAGGTGGGTAGTGAGGAGCTGATTGCCCTGATAGATACCCAGGTAGATACCCGGGCGGTCGCGGCAGCTGTCGTTCCTGTTCATGCGGACATCTCGTCTGCCGTTCCGCCTTCGGTGCGCAAGCTGGCGCACGAAAACGACGTGGATACCACTGGGTTGCACGGCACCGGGCGCAGCGGTCGCGTCACCAAGGAAGATGTGCTGCACGCGATGGAACAGGTCGCCACCCAGCAACCTGCACCTGTAGCCAAGGGGGTGCCAGCCATCGCACCTTCCGGCAATCGTCCCGAACAGCGCGTGCCGATGACGCGCATCCGCCAGCGCATCGCCGAACGCCTGCTGCAATCGCAGCAAAATGCCGCCATTCTCACCACGTTCAACGAAGTGAACATGCAGCCGGTGATGGATCTGCGCAGCCGCTACAAGGATGCGTTCGAGAAGAAGCACGGCATCAAGCTCGGTTTCTCCAGCTTTTTCGTCAAGGCGGCGGTACATGCCTTGCAAAAATTCCCCATCGTCAATGCCTCGGTGGATGGCACCGACATCATCTATCACGGCTATTTCGACATCGGCGTGGCGATCGGCAGCGAGCGTGGCTTGGTGGTTCCCATCATTCGCGATGCCGATAAGCTGTCATTTGCCGACATCGAAAAACAGATCGCCGATTTCGGCGCGCGTGCCAGGGTCGGCAAGTTGACCATGGAAGAGCTGACCGGCGGCACGTTTTCGATTTCCAACGGCGGTGTCTTTGGCTCGATGCTTTCCACCCC
>JAVHSF010000047.1:0-1883 GCA_036172035.1 Gallionella sp.
AAACCTTTCCTGTCCGTAACGTTCAGCTACGCTTGAACATGCAGGGTATATGTTCGGGAGGAATACGCAGCAACCGGCTTATTTGCCTGTAATCGTCTGTTAGCGCTGCGTCGTCCCACCCGTTGGCGGAATGGCGCGCCAGATTCACCGCCAGAACCACATTAAGCATCCGCGTCTGGTTCTCGCTGGCTTCGTCTGCCACACTCATCTTCAACTCGGGCAGCGACCATTCGGCAGCCAATGCCAGTTGCAAAGCGGACAAGGGAAACCCCAGCACCTGCTGCTGGACTTCGTGGCTGCGCAGCGTCCTGTCCCGCTGTTGAATTTCGTGTATGTTCAGCATGGATTTGGGGGCAAAACACCACGCCAGTATTTCGGCTGCGCCATGCAACAAGGCGGCGGTGCGAACTGCTTCAAAGTGCAAATCATGCAGTCGCACCGCCCAGTCATACGCGTACTCTGCTGCAAACTGCGAGCGATGTATGACGCGCAAAACAGGCGGGATAGCGGCGGGCTCAGATTTGAGTCTGTCCTCGATCAGTGATTGCGAGATGACATGCTCGAAGAATGATTCAATTCCCAACATGCGCAAGGTTTGCTCGACTTGAATCATTTCGACCGTCTGCGCGCCGCTTTTGTGCTGGTGAAAATAGCGCAGCAGCTTAATGACCATCAACGGATCGCGCGAGATGATTTCACTGAGTGCGTGCGTGGTGAGTCTGCGTTCGTTCGCATGAAGTACCGCCATATCGCGCGCAGTCTGCTTCATCACGGGCAGATCGCTACGACTCAGGTACGCCACCCACTGCTGCAACTTTTCCTCGTTGTACATCACCTCTCCCGCACAGTCTTCACAGGAGATATATCGGCAAGCTATTGAAAAACTTTAGCGAACCGTCCCAAAAGCAATCAAGACCTCTCGCCTTGCACAGCCAGCGTTCCGCTACGCCCCGGAATTTCCCGCATCTCCACTGCGTGTCGCGGCAACGCACCCGCCTTCAAGCCTTGCAGGTATTGCTGCATGGATACCAGTGCATAGCCTTGCGCCTGCCAGCCTTGCAATAGTTGCTCGAAGACAGGCATCCACTTCTGCCCTTCCAGCTCGGCGTGTAAGGTGTAAACATGACCGGTAGGCAGCGCGTTGGCGGTGAGTTGCAGCACATATTCCGCCACATTGTCCAGCGTAATGCCGTCGCGGTTCATCAACTCATCCAGCGTAGGCAAAGTGGTGGGGAGTTGCGGGCAAGCGACGATCTCGCCCTGCCAGGTAGGGATAAAAGGATGCGTGCCGCGCGTATCCGAGCTGTAGTCAAACCCCGCGCGTTGCATCAGGCGCAGCGCGTGGCGGTTCATTTGCCAGCCTGCGGCGGCATGGGCATGAGGGGCTTCGCCAAATATTTCGCTATAGCGCTCCACCGTGCGTTGCATCTCACGCTCCGTCCACACGGCATCCTGATTCGCCACCGAATCCTGCCAGCGTATATGGTCATAGCAATGAATACCCACCTCGAAGCCCGCATCGCGCACGCCGCGCAGGATGTCCCCACACTTTTTACCGATGTCCGGCGCGGGCAGCAGTGTGCCATACAGCAAGGTTTTGATGCCGTAATGCTCCACCACCGAGGTGCGCGACACCTTGCCCAGAAAGCCGGGGCGGAACACCCGTTTAATGGCACGCCCGGTATGATCGGGGCCAAGCGAAAAGAAGAACGTCGCCCCCGCGTGATAGCGTTGCAGGACTTCAATCAAACGCGGCACCCCCTCGCGCGTACCGCGATAGGTGTCTACATGAATTTGCAGGGCGAGTTGTTTCATTCTGAAGTTGAGGGGATTGAGGATTGATGCCGCAAGGGCATTCCCACGAAACTACGGAGCTAAAGCTC
>JAVHSF010000048.1:0-1852 GCA_036172035.1 Gallionella sp.
CCCGTTTACCAAGATACCTACGGTAATCACTTACGTTTAGAACGTGTGCGTCTCGATGAGACACCGAATAATTGGGCAGATTGTGTAAAAAGATAGATTTTCGCTAGACAGCAAGGACACTTTCGTAGAGAATGCGCGCCTTCCAAAACGAGGCAACGAATTTTGGTGAGCGAAATGGGAAGTTTGGGTGAGTGGTTTAAACCAGCAGTCTTGACCATACGTCGCGTAGCGGCTTATGGCGGCGCAGACTAACCTTTAGGTTATGTCGTAGCCAAAACTGCCGCCTAGCTTACGAAGCAGCAGAACATGGAAGTTTGGGTGAGTGGTTTAAACCAGCAGTCTTGAAAACTGCCGACGAGAAATCGTCCGTGAGTTCGAATCTCACAGCTTCCGCCAAGTAGCAAATATCAAACTGGAGTGGTAGTTCAGTTGGTTAGAATACCGGCCTGTCACGCCGGGGGTCGCGGGTTCGAATCCCGTCCACTCCGCCAACACCAAAAAAGGGATGCAACTTAATTGTTGCGTCCCTTTTTTATTGCAAGTCGATTGCAACTTTTAAGTCTTATCGCTACTCTCACGTCCGCTACAAAATCAACATCCTGAATACATTTTATCTTCGGAGGCACTCCATGCAATACCAAAACCCCACCACTATCGGCACGCTCGCCGCTGAACAAAATCAAGTGTTGCGCAACACCTACCTGATGCTGGGGTTAACCATGATCCCTACCGTCATCGGCGCATTCATCGGCATGTCCATCAATTTCTCCTTCATGGCCGAGCATCCTTTCATGGGTGCAATCGCCATGTTCGCCGTGATGATGGGGCTGCTGTTCGCCGTCACCAAGTTACGCAACAGCGTGTGGGGCATCGCCGCCCTGCTCGGTTTCACCTTGGTCGCAGGCGTTTTCCTCGGCCCTATCCTGCAAGTTGCCTTGCATCTGAAAAACGGCGCGCAATTGGTCGGCATGGCTGCGGGCGGCACAGGCATCATCTTCCTGAGCTTGGCGAGCTACGCCACCGTAAGCAAAAAAGATTTCAGCTTCATGGGCAAGTTTTTGTTCATCGGACTGATCATGCTGGTCATCGCCTCGCTGGCAAACGCCTTCTTCCAAGTACCCGTCATGTCTTTGGTGATCTCCGCCGTCGCAATTCTAATTTTCTCGGCCTACATCCTGTTCGACATCAGCCAAATCATCCACGGCGGCGAAACCAACTACTTGATGGCAACCGTGACGTTGTACTTAGACATCTACAACATCTTCGTTAATTTGTTGAATTTGCTGATGGCGTTTAGCGGCGAAAAAGACTAGGGACTATCTGCTGTAACTTCAATAAAAAGGCGACCAACTGGTCGCCTTTTTATTGCCCTCAATCTATTTTACAGATTCCGTATCGCGGAATATCCTCAATCATGATTCATTCATTCGCCTGTGCTGACACCGAAACGCTATTCAACAGCCATAACGTCGCGCGTTTCAAAAACATCGAACGGGTTGCGCGCCGCAAACTGTTGCAACTACACGCTGCAACTGAGCTGAACACATTAAAAATTCCGCCGGGCAATCAATTAGAGGGACTGAAAGCCGACCGTAAAGGACAACACAGCATACGCATCAACGCCCAATGGCGACTGTGCTTCGTGTGGAAAAGCGATGGCGCACATCAAGTCGAAATTGTTGATTATCACTAACGCTGAAAATCAAAGGAGCAAAAAAATGAGCAAAAAACTTGAAGAAATCCACCCCGGCGAAATCCTGCTGGAAGACTTTATGAAACCGATGGGCATCACTGCGCGCCAACTCGCCGCCGACATCGACGTTTCCCCCAGCCGCATCAGCGAACTGGTCAA
>JAVHSF010000049.1:0-8716 GCA_036172035.1 Gallionella sp.
ATTGCGGGCTGGCGTAGCGCGCGTAATACCAGGACGATTCCACGAAAGTGTCCATGGTGTCGGTCTCGCGGCGGGCTTTGCCGCCGCAAGTGGGGCAGGTGCATTCATAGAATTCAGGCATCTTCGCCAGCGGCGAACCCGCGCCGTCCGGCACGACATTCTCAGGCAATACCACCGGCAACTGCTCGTCCGGTACGGCCACGTCGCCGCAACTTGGGCAGTGGATGATGGGAATCGGGCAACCCCAGTAACGCTGGCGCGAGATGCCCCAGTCGCGCAGACGGAACTGGGTTTTCTTATCGCCGAGGCCTTTTGCGGCAAGGTCGGCGGCAATGGCATCCACTGCCTGAGCGAAATTCATGCCATCGTATTTGCCGGAATGGACGCACGCGCCCTCTTTCGTGGCGTACCAGTCCTGCCACGCTGCATCGCTGAAAGGTTGGTCATCGGCGCTGATGACCTGTTTGATCGGCAAATCGTATTTCAGCGCAAAGCCAAAATCCCGTTCGTCGTGTGCCGGCACTGCCATCACCGCGCCTTCGCCGTAGCTCATCAGCACATAGTTGCCGACCCACACCGGCACTGGTTCGCCGGTCAGCGGGTGGGTGACTTTTACGCCAGTGTCCATGCCTTTCTTTTCCATGGTCGCCATGTCGGCTTCGGCGACACCGCCGAGCTTGCATTCCTCAATGAATGCGGCGAGTGCTGGATTGCCAAGGGCGGCGCGGGTTGCCAGCGGGTGTTCCGCTGCCACCGCGACGAAAGTCACGCCCATGATGGTGTCGGCGCGGGTGGTGTAGACCCAGAGATTGTCGTTGTCGCCATACGGAAAGGCGAAGCGCACGCCCTGGCTCTTGCCTATCCAGTTGGCCTGCATGGTCTTGACCTGTTCGGGCCAGCCGTCGAGCTGGTCGAGGTCGTCCAGCAGTTGCTCGGCATATTGCGTGATGCGGAAGAAATACATCGGGATGTCGCGCTTTTCCACCAGCGCGCCGGAGCGCCAGCCGCGCCCGTCTATGACTTGTTCGTTGGCCAGCACGGTGTGATCTATTGGATCCCAGTTCACCGAGGCGGTCTTCTGGTAGATCACGCCCTTCTTGAACAAGCGCGTGAACAGCCATTGCTCCCAGCGGTAATATTCCGGTGTGCAGGTAGTCACTTCGCGCGACCAGTCCACGCCTAGCCCCAGGCTTTTCAGTTGGCGGCGCATGTAGTTGATGTTGTCATAAGTCCAGGCGGCAGGCGGCACATTATTCGCCAGCGCGGCATTTTCGGCAGGCAGGCCGAACGCGTCCCAGCCCATCGGCTGCATCACGTTATAGCCTTTCATGCGGTGATAGCGGGAAAGCACATCGCCAATGGTGTAATTGCGCACATGCCCCATATGCAGTTTGCCGGACGGATAGGGGAACATGGACAGGCAGTAATACTTGGGTTTGTCTGCGTTCTCAAGGGCGCGGAACACGCCGGAATCTTCCCATTGCTGCTGGATTTGTGGTTCGATGGATGCTGGCTGATAGGTAGATTGCATGATTTTATGGGGCATGGCCTCAATTTCGGATGCGGCATTATAGCGGCATCGCCCTTTCACCGCGAAATGAGTGTGGCTGCTTTGGAGCGCGGCAAGCACGGGCGAGGTGCCGCAAGACCCGATAAATGGGCAAATAACGCGTCAAATTCTCTAAATACCACGAATATTTAGTGCATAATCGCGGCGCTGCCAGTAGTGGTGAGTGATTGTTTGATATAGAATCTGCGTTCACAAAATTTTAATAACCATGTTCAGGAGAGGTCATTATGTCTGTCAAGCATCCCGTTATTGCAGTTACCGGTTCCTCAGGCGCAGGTACGACTACCGTCAAGCGCGCGTTTGAAAATATTTTCCGCCGTGAAAAAATTCATGCTGCGGTGGTCGAAGGCGACAGCCTGCACAGTCTGGATCGCATGGCGTTCCGCGCCGCAGCGGCTGAAGCTGCCAAGGCTGGCAATAATACTTTCAGTCACTTTGGGCCGGAAGCCAACCATTTCGACAAGATCGAAGCCATGTTCAAGGCATATGGCAAAACGGGTATGTGCCAGCGTCGTTATTATGTACATAGCGAGCCTGAAGCGGTCGCACACAACAAACATTTTGGCCTGACTGAGTTGACCCCCGGCGTGTTCACTCCCTGGGAAGACATCGAAGCGGATTCAGACCTGTTGTTCTATGAAGGTCTGCATGGTTTGGCAAAAGACGAAGCCCAGGGCATTGATGCAGGCAAGTATGTGGATCTGGGCATTGGCGTCGTGCCAGTGGTCAATCTGGAATGGATACAAAAAATCTTCCGCGACAAGGAAGAACGCGGTTATTCGGCAGAAGCGACAGTGGACACCATCATGCGTCGTATGCCGGACTACATTAAATACATTACACCGCAGTTCACTCACACCGACATCAACTTCCAGCGTATCGCTACGGTGGATACTTCCAACCCGTTTATCGCGCGCGATATTCCAACGCCAGATGAAAGTTTTGTCATTTGCCGTTTCAGCAAACCCAAAGGTGTTGATTTTCCCTATATGTTGGCAATGATTCCTGGTTCTTTCATGTCTCGCGCCAACACCTTGGTCGTGCCAGGCAGCAAGATGAGCCACGCGATGGAAATCATCCTGTCGCCTATCATGCACGAAATGATTGCGAACAAAAAGAAGTAGGCACTGTCATGCCGGACGAGTTCCGGTAGTCCGCACAACGGGGAATCAGGCGCAAGTTTGATTCTCTGTTTTTTTGAATATATACAATTGGTTACATGGATACCGTTGCCGTCATTGACTTTGAAACCACCGGGATGTCGCCAGACATGGGGGATCGCGCGACCGAGGTGGCGGTGGTAATCGTGGCGGGCGGCAGGATTATTGATCGCTACCAGAACCTGCTGAAGACGGGCGCGCACATTACTGTTTTTATCGAGGAATTAACCGGTATCAGCAACGCCATGACCCGACAGGCGCCGCCCGCCGCGCAGGTGATGGGCGAGCTGGCAACATTCGTTGGGGATACGCCGCTGGTAGCGCACAACGCATCGTTTGACAGCCGGTTTCTGGATGCGGAATGGGCGCGCATCGGCAAACAACGACAACAGCAATTTGCCTGTTCGATGTTGCTGGCACGGCGGATTTATCCGGCTGCGCCGGATCACAAGCTGGGAACGCTGGTCAGGTATTTGGGTTTGCCGCAGGCCGCACGCGCCCACCGCGCGCTGGCTGATGCCGAGATGACCGCCCATCTGTGGCTCAGGATGGTGGCCGACCTCAAAACCGAACATGGCTTGAACAGTGTCTCGCACGAACTGCTGCGCAAGTTACAAAAGACCCCGAAAGCGAAGCTCGCCAACTGCATCGCCCGTCACATCGTGGTGGAACCGGCGAACAAATAACGTTTGGGCGGGTGTTAGGTAACTTCATCCGGGTATTTGGTTCCTGGAAAATGGCGTGGGCAGCAAGGCGTGCCACTCTGGCTGGCGTTGATTTTCATCATAAATTTCAAAACACGCAGTTACTGCGGCATTTTGTCAAAAATCATGCACGTCGCCATGCTAATATCGTACGGGTTTTTGGTGCGGCATGGGGAGTGTTTGTTCGTGCGCGCTGACCCAGGAAAAAATGATGAATTTATTATCCCGCCGCTGCCATGCGGTTGGTTCACCAAACACATTACAAGGAGTTGCCATGATCACGAAATGTCTTTTCCCCGCCGCCGGTTACGGCACACGCTTTTTGCCCGCGACCAAGGCGCAGCCCAAGGAGATGTTGCCCATCCTGACCAAACCGCTGATCCAGTATGGCGTGGAAGAGGCGCTGGAGGCGGGCATGAAAAATATCGCTTTTGTCACTGGACGCAGCAAGCGTGCCATCGAGGATCATTTCGATATTAACTATGAGCTGGAGGATCAGATCAGCGGCACCAGCAAGGAAAGCCAGCTGGAGGGTATCAGGGAACTGATCGAGAAATGCACTTTTTCCTACACGCGACAGACCCATATGCGCGGGCTGGGGGATGCCATTCTTACCGGAGAAACGCTGATCGGTGATCAGCCTTTCGGTGTGATTCTCGCCGATGACCTGTGCGTCGGCGATCCGCAAGGCATCATGGCGCAGATGGTGCGCGTCTTTGAAAAATACCGGTGCAGCGTGGTCGCGGTGGAAGAAGTGCCGTTCGAGGATGTGGACAAATACGGCATCGTTAGTGGCACAAGGCTGGATGATGAACTCCTGCGGGTTGATCGCATGGTGGAGAAGCCCTCTCCGGAAGATGCGCCTTCCAACCTCGCCGTCATTGGTCGTTATATTCTAACTCCCGATATTTTCGACATTTTACGAAATACCCAGCCCGGTAAAAATGGCGAGGTGCAACTCACCGATGCGCTGCAAACCCAGGCTGAGCATGGCAAGGTGATCGCGTTTCGTTTTCATGGGCGGCGTTTCGATTGTGGCTGCATCGAGGGCTTTGTCGAGGCCACCAACTTTTTCTTTAATCGCGGTAAATAAACGGCGCAAACACGGGGGCGCGCCATGTGGCGGAAGTGGCGTTTAAGTCAATAAAAATATTGAGTTATTTGCTTGTATCGGTTGCGGGGGGCTTGGCTACGAAGGTGAACGCATCCGAATAAAACGATTCATTCGGCAAGCCGCGCTGGGTGGTGAATTCGGTATGTGCCGCTTCCACCACGACCGGCGCACCGCAGGCATAGATTTCGTATCCCGCCAAATCGCTGTAGTCGTCCAGTACGGCCTGGTGGACGAAACCGGTGCGTCCCTGCCAGGCATCTTCCGGCAAGGCTTCCGAGAGTACAGGGGTGAATTTGATGCCCTGTGCTTGCCAGTGTTGTGCCAGCTCCAGCAGATATAAATCGGCCAGCTTGCGTGCACCCCAGTAGAAGTGCATCGGGCGCTGGATGCCGATAAACAGCGCGTGTTCGATGATGGCCTTGACCGGCGCAAAGCCGGTGCCAGAGGCCACGAAAATGATCGGTTTTTCGGAATCTTCGCGCAGGAAGAAAGTACCCAGCGGGCCTTTGAAACGCAGGATGTCGCGCACTTTCATTTCTTCAAAGACATGGTGGGTGAACTCTCCGCCCGCGATGTTGCGGATATGCAATTCCAGCAAATCATCGTTGTGGGGCGCATTGGCTAGCGAGAAGCTGCGCGGCTTCTGGTCTTTGAGCAGGATGTCTATGTACTGTCCGGCGAGAAACTGCAAGCGCTCGTTGGTCGGCAGCTTGAGCGTCAGCACCATCACATCCTCCGCCACCTTGTCCATGCCATGTACGCGGCAGGGCATGGTCTTGACCTGAATGTCTTTGGCGGCATTCACTTCCTTGCATTCGATCACCAGGTCTGATTGCGGTTTGGCGCAACAGAACAAGGCCATGCCTTGCGCCTTGTCCGCATCCGTCAGCGCGCTGTCCTGATGCCTGCCGTAATCCACCTGGCCTTGCAACACGCGACCCTTGCATACCCCGCACACGCCATCTCGGCAGCTATAAGGCAGGACATAGCCATGCTTGAGGGCTGCTTCGAGCAGGGTTTCGTGTGCTTCGACGGGAAAGGCGTGGCCGCTGGGCTGTAGGGTGGTTTGAAAAGGCATGGTGAATTGTCGGGTTGGTTTCACGAAAGTGCGGATTTTAACGCATAATCGCACCATGAAACGAATCCTGATTATCGGTTGCGGCGACGTGGCCATGCGCACACTTCCTTTGCTGGTGCCGCGTTACCGGGTGTACGCGCTGGTGCGCAACCCGGCTTATTGTGAGAACTTGCGCAAAGCGGGGGCGACCCCGATCATCGGCGATCTGGACAACCGCGCCAGTTTGCGCCGACTCGCAGGTATCGCCGATGAGGTGTTGCACTTCGCGCCCCCCAATCCCCCTCTGCCCGCCTCTTTGCGACAGGGGAAGCAAAACCTTGTCCATTCACTCCCCCCTTTGCAAAAAGGGGGCTGGGGGGGATTTGACGCGCGTACGCGCAATCTGCTCAGCGTCTTGTCGCTGGGGGTATTGCCTGATCGCCTGGTTTATATCAGCACCAGCGGGGTGTATGGCGACTGTGGCGGGGCGCGGGTGAGCGAGACACAGCCTGTCCATCCTGCTTCAGCGCGTGGCAAACTCAGGGTGGATGCGGAGCAGCAAATCCGCGACTGGGCGAGACGCAACCGGGTGAAGGCCAGCATCTTGCGTGTGCCGGGTATCTATGCCGTCGAACGCCTGCCGCTGGAGCGGCTGCGCGCAGGTTCTCCGGCGATTGATGGCGATGCCGACAGTTACAGCAATCACATCCACGCAGACGACCTTGCGCGCATCAGCGTGGCGGCGTTACAACGCGGCAAGGCGTGCCGCGTGTACCACGCGACCGATGACGACGAGATGAAAATGGGCGATTACTTCGATGTCGTGGCGGATGCGTACCATCTGCCGCGCCCGCCGCGCATGAGTCGTGCCGAAGTGCAAAGCCAGGTGTCGCCGATGATGTGGTCGTTCATGAATGAGTCGAGACGGATGAGCAACCAGCGCATCAAGCGCGAGCTGAAAGTGCGCTTGGCTTATCCGAATGTGGCGGATTTTCTTGCCAAATCTGCAATGCAGAAATGACCAGGCCGGAGCTATTCCGGCCTGGTCATTCCCGGGCATCGTCATATCGGCGCGGGCAGGTATGACGTGAGCGGTTAGCTCGCGCGCATCTCCAGCATCAGATGGTTGACGCGTTTGACGAAGCCTGCCGGGTCGTCCAGTTGACCGCCTTCGGCCAGCAAAGCCTGGTCGAACAGTACCGCTGTCCAGTCGTCGAAATGCTCGGTTTCTTCCTGCAAACGCATTACCACCGGATGTTGCGGGTTGATTTCCAGTATCGGTTGAGATTCCGGTATCTTTTGTCCGGCTGCTTTGAGCATACGCGCCATGTTGCCGCCCATGTCGTGTTCGTCCGCCACCAGGCAGGCAGGCGAATCGGTCAGACGGTGGGTGACGCGCACTTCCTTGACGCGCCCAGCGAGGCTGGTCTTGAAGCGTTCGATCAAGTCTTTGTGTTCGTCGGCCTGTTTCGCCTGTTCCTGTTTCTCGGCTTCATCTTCCAGCGCGCCCAGGTCCAGTCCACCCTTGGCGACTGAAACCAGTTTCTTGTCCTGGAACCCGGTCAATGAACCCACCACCCACTCGTCCACGCGGGAAGACAGCAACAACACTTCGATGCCTTTCTTGCGGAACACTTCCAGGTGCGGGCTGTTCTTCGCCGCGTTGAAAGTCTCGGCGGTGATGTAGTAAATCGCGTCCTGACCTTCTTTCATGCGGCCGATATAGTCGGCCAGCGAGACGGTTTCAGCCGCGCTGTCTTCATGGCTGGAAGCGAAGCGCAACAATCCGGCGATCTTGTCCTGGTTGGTGAAATCCTGTCCCACGCCTTCTTTCAATACCTGACCGAATTCGCCCCAGAATTTGGCAAATTTTTCTGCGTCATTTTTCGCCAGGTCTTCCAGCAAGCCGAGTATCTTTTTGGTGCAACCTTCGCGGATGGCCTTGATGTCCTTGGATTCCTGAAGGATTTCGCGCGACACGTTGAGCGGCAGATCGTTGGAATCCACGATGCCGCGCACGAAGCGCAGATAGGACGGCAGCAATTGCTCCGCATCGTCCATGATGAAGACGCGCTTCACATACAGCTTGATACCGTGTTGCGCGTTGTGATCCCACAGGTCGAACGGCGCGCGGGCGGGGATGTAGAGCAACTGGGTATATTCCTGACGGCCTTCCACGCGGGCGTGCGTCCACGCCAGCGGGTCTTCATAATCGTGACCGACATGCTTGTAAAACGCCTTGTATTCCTCTTCGGAAATCTCATTCTTGGCGCGCGCCCAAAGTGCAGATGCCTGATTGACAGTTTCGTCTTCGTCGGTGGTGATCTGTGCGCCGTCTTTCCATTCCTCTTTTTTCATTACAATCGGTTGCACGATGTGGTCGGAATACTTGTGAATGATGGCGCGCAGCTTGTGTCCTTCGAGTAAATCGTTCTGATCCTCGCGCAGATGCAGGGTAATGGTCGTGCCGCGATGGGCTTTTTCAACCATCTCGATGGAGAACTCGCCGCCGCCATCGGATTCCCAGGAAACGCCCTGAGCGGCGTTCTCGCCCGCACGGCGAGTCGTGACGACCACCTTGTCCGCGACGATAAAGGCGGAATAGAAACCTACGCCAAACTGACCGATCAGCCCCGCATCTTTTTGCTGGTCACCGGAAAGCCTGGAGAAAAACTCGCGTGTGCCGGATTTCGCAATCGTCCCGAGGTTGTTGATGACTTCGTCGCGATTCATGCCGATGCCGTTGTCGGCAATGGTTAGCGTGCGCGCTTCCTTGTCGTAACTGATGCTGATTTTCAGTTCGCTGTCGTTCTCGAACATCGAGTCGTTGTGCAGCGCCTCGAAGCGCAGCTTGTCGCACGCGTCCGATGCGTTGGAAACCAGTTCGCGCATGAAAATCTCGCGGTTGGAATACAAAGAGTGAATCATCAGTTGTAGAAGCTGTTTAACTTCTGTCTGGAATCCCATCGTTTCCCGGTTGTCGGTCGTGCTTGCAGTCATGTCAGTCCCTTTGAGGTTTTAGTAAAGTGCGCGATAGATGGAGCAGGAATGCGGGATTTCAAGTGACGAAGCGGCGAGGAGGCAAAAATTATGCATCTTTCAGGGGTTTTA
>JAVHSF010000050.1:0-17188 GCA_036172035.1 Gallionella sp.
TAACGAGGCCGACATCGCCGCCTTGCTGGCTCCGTTGCCGGGAGACGGGGATGACACATGAGTGCAGCAAGGCCGGAAGCATGAGATGCTGGCGCAATACGGCGTTATGTCTATAATGAACGCGTTTCGGCGCTGTGCCGGAGCGTTTTATTCGGATGGTTATGTTCAACAAATCAAGGGGATAGCGATGAAAAAACTGATTGCACTGGCTTGTTTGGGGTTTGCTGTTGTGGCATCTTCGCCTGCTTTTGCGGGCGCGCAGCAGGAAAAAATGAAGGGTTGCAACGCGGAAGCCAAAGCGGATGCGTTGAAGGGCGCTGACCGCAAGGCGTTCATGAGTAAGTGTCTGAAGAAGGATTATGTGCTGAAGTCCGGGGCATCTGCTGCCCCCGCTGCTGCCCCCGCTGTTGCACCAGCAACACAGCAGAACAAGATGAAAAACTGTAATGCGGATGCCAAGACGCAGGCTTTGCAAGGCGAGGAACGCAAGACTTTCATGAAGACTTGTTTGAAAAAATAGCGCCACCTGGCGAGCGAAAAGGGCGCACGGTGTGCGCCCTTTTCGTTGCCGTGCCAATTCAACTTGTTGGCTCAATTCATGGGCGATTTTCGGCTTTTTTGAACGGCAAAATAAGGCCGATGGATGACTCGCATCTGGTCGGTAACTGGCGTGAGTCGCGGCGGGTTATGCGGCGCGTTTAACAGCGGAATTTTCTGTCAGGTCGGCAGTGTATAATCCGCGCTCCGGTGCGCCCGTGTTCGCGCTTAATCATCCAGATAATCAATGATCAAAAGACTCTTCAAGCGTGTATTCCGCAAGTCGGAAAAAATCAAAACGGTCGGCAATGCGCAGGTGATCCCATTTGCCCTGCACGGCGTGTCTCGCGAGCAAATCAGTTATGGCGGGAAACGGGTGACGGACGGTTTGCAGGCGGCGGGGTATCAGGCTTTTGTGGTGGGCGGCGCGGTGCGCGACTTGCTGCTGGGCAAAGTTCCCAAGGATTTCGATGTGGCAACCGATGCTACGCCCGAGGAAGTCAAACGCGTGTTCAGGCGTTCGCGCATCATCGGGCGACGTTTCCGTCTGGTGCATGTGATGTTCGGCGAAGAGCTGGTCGAGGTGGCCACCTTCAGATGCATGATGGATGCAGAGGATGTGCAGGCCGACGAACATGGGCGGCTGTTGCGCGATAACGAATTCGGCGATCAGGAACAGGATGCGGCACGCCGCGATTTTACCGCGAATGCGTTGTTCTATGATCCTGCTACCCAGGAGATTTACGACTTTCACAGGGGATACGAAGATACCCGCAAGGGCGTGTTGCGCATCATCGGCGACCCGCTGGTGCGTTACCGCGAAGACCCGGTGCGCATGTTGCGCGCGGTGCGGTTGTCCGCCAAGCTTGGCATCAGCCTGGATGCTGCGACCGCCACGCCCATCGCCGCGATGAAATCCTTGCTGGACAATGTACCCGAGGCGCGCATGTTGGACGAAGTGCTGAAGATGCTGTTGTCCGGACATTCGGTCGAGTGCATCCAGCAGTTACGCAAAATGGGCTTGCATCACGGTTTGCTACCGCTGCTGGACGTGATCATGAATCAGCCGATGGGCGAAAAATTCATCATGCTGGCGCTGAAGAATACCGACGAGCGCCTGGCTCAGGAAAAGCCGGTTTCCCCCGCATTTTTGTTCGCCGCCCTGCTTTGGCACGAGGTGCTGGCGGGCTTCAATTTGCTGGTAAAGCAGGGTGAACGCCCGGTCGCCGCGATGTATCTGGCGATGGATGATGTGCTGGCGAAACAGAAGCAGAAACTGGCTATCCCGCACCGTCACGATGCGGTGATGAAGGAAATCTGGATGTTGCAGCAGCGTTTCGAGCAGCGTGGTGGGCAGCGTCCCTACCGGCTGCTGGAACAGCCGCGTTTTCGTGCGGCGTTTGATTTTCTGCTGTTGCGCTGTGCCAGCGGCGAGGTGGATAACGAGTTGGGGCTGTGGTGGGATGAATTCCAGAATGCTGCTGACTCGCGTCGCAAGGAAATGTTGTTGCCCGCAGGCGCGGATGCCGGCAAAAAACGTCGCCGTAAGCCGCGCAAAAAACCAGCCGAGGCGGGCAATAGTCAGCAGGAAGCCGCGTGACGCAGCAGATTTGTTTTATAGGGCTGGGCAGCAATCTGGGCGAATCGCGCGAACAGTTGCGTCTGGCGCTGGCTGATCTCGGCAAGTTGCCCGGCACACGGTTGCTGGCGCAGTCGTCGCTGTATCGCAGCGCGCCGGTCGGTTATCTGGATCAGCCGGATTTCGTCAATGCGGTCGTCAAAATCGCCACGACCTTAACGCCGCAAGCCTTGCTGGCCGCTTTGCTGCAAATCGAACACCAGCACGGCAGGCAGCGTACTTTCCAGAACGCGCCGCGCACGCTGGACATGGACGTGTTGTTATACGGCGAGCAACAGATACGCGAACACGGCCTGACCGTGCCGCATCCGCAAATGCACTTGCGCGCCTTCGTGCTGCAACCGCTGCTGGAGATTGCGCCGGATTGCGCGATACCCGGCATGGGGCGGGCGGCACAATTTATGCTGGACTGCATGGGGCAGGATCTGGAACGCTTGCCGGAACAGGATGAAGAGATCGGCTGCAACACTGGCGCTGCCAGTTAGAAGAGGGAAACATGCGCACAACATTAACCAGACTCAACGCGATGCGCGCCAGCGGCGAGAAGATCGCCATGCTGACCTGCTATGACGCGAGCTTCGCCGCCTTGCTGGAAGCGGCGGGCGTGGACGTGCTGCTGGTGGGCGATTCGCTGGGCATGGTGGTGCAGGGGCGGGAGACCACGCTACCTGTGTCGCTTGCCGAGATGGTTTATCACACCGAATGCGTGGCGCGCGGCGCGAAACTGGCTTTTATTATCGCCGACATGCCGTTCGGTACGTCCCAGGTTGGCCCGCAGGAAACCTTTGTCCATGCCGCGCAGTTGATGGCGGCGGGCGCGCAGATGGTCAAGCTGGAAGGCGGCTCTCCCATGCTGGAGACCGTGCGTTTTTTGACTGAACGCGGCATTCCGGTCTGCGCGCACATCGGCCTGACCCCGCAATCGGTGCATCAGTTGGGCGGCTACCGGGTGCAGGGCAGGGAACAGGCAGCGGCGCAAATCCTGCTGGCAGATGCCGTGGCACTCGAACGGGCGGGAGCCGGACTCGTCGTGCTGGAGGCCATGCCCGCCCTGCTCGCGGCCGAAGTCACCGCACAACTGGGCATCCCCACCATCGGCATCGGCGCGGGGGCGGCCTGCTCCGGTCAGGTGCTGGTGTTGTATGACATGCTGGATATCTACCCCGGCAAGAAGCCGCGCTTCGTGAAGAATTTCATGCAAGGTTCAGTCGGCATCGCCGAAGCGGTGGGGCGTTATGTCGCCGAAGTCAAGGCGGGCAGTTTCCCCGCGCCGGAGCATGCGTTCTGATGGAAATGATTTCAACCATTGCCGAGCTTCGCGTACGCTTGTCCGGTGAGCGCGCCATCGCCTTTGTGCCGACCATGGGCAATTTGCACGAGGGGCATCTCAGCTTGATGCGGCAGGCCAGGCAGCATGGCAGTTGCGTGGTGGCGAGCATTTTCGTCAATCCCTTGCAGTTCGGACCTGCCGAAGATTTCGACCAGTATCCGCGCACGTTGATGGCGGATTGCGCCAGGTTACAAGGTTTGGCGGATGTGGTTTTTGCGCCTGCCGTCAAGGAGATGTACCCGTTGCCGCAGACGGTGTTTGTCGAACCGCCGCCGATTGCCAACGAACTGTGCGGCGCGGCGCGCCCCGGGCATTTTCGCGGCATGGCGACGGTGGTGCTGAAGCTGTTCAACATCGTCCAGCCGCAAGTGGCGTTGTTTGGCAAAAAGGATTATCAGCAACTCCACATCCTTCGCCAGATGGTCGCGCAACTGAATTTGCCCATCAAAATAGTCGGCGGCGAAACGGTGCGTGCGACCGACGGGCTGGCGCTGAGTTCGCGCAACCAGTATTTGAGCGAGCGGGAACGGGGCGAGTCGGCATCACTGCATCGAACGCTGGAAGGACTGCGCCAGTCCATCTTTCACGGCGCGCTGGATTTCAGGCTGTTGGAGCAACAGGCAATTCATGCGCTGACGGCCTGGGGCTGGGATGTGGATTATGTCTCGGTGCGCAATCAGTCCGATTTGCAACCCGCCAGTCTTGAACAGAATCAGTGGGTGATTTTGGCGGCAGCGCGGCTGGGTAAAACGCGGCTGCTGGACAATGTCGAGGTTGGCGTTGACTTGGAGTCTGTCTGACTGTCAACGTGCCTTTCTGTCCGTCTATAACATCAGATATAATCCGCGCCCTGTTTTCGTTTTTTAAAGGATAGCCTGCTCATGCAAAGAATCATGCTTAAAGCCAAGTTGCACCGAGTGCATGTCACGCATGCCGAGTTGCATTACGAAGGCTCATGCGCGATAGACGACGATTTGCTGGATGCCGCCGATATCAAGGAGTATCAGCAAATTGATATTTACAATGTCACCAATGGCGAGCGTTTCACTACTTATGCGATTCGTGCGCAACGCGGTTCGGGGATTATTTCCGTGAATGGTGCGGCAGCGCATAAAGCCAACCCTGGGGATATTCTTATCATTGCAACCTATGCGATGTATTCGGAATTAGAGTTGCAAAAGTTTCATCCTCAGCTTGTTTATGTGGACGATCACAATCGCATGGTGGCAAAACGTGACGAAATTCCGGTGCAGGCGGCTTAGATGCTCTCAGTGAGTCGGGTTTATTGAATTGTTGCATTGACCAAAAGCGCGTTCGCGGGTACGATTGCGCCACTTCAAAGTTAACTGGATAGATTACGATGCGACGCAAATTAGTAGTCGGAAATTGGAAGATGTACGGTCGTCTGGTGAGTAATAAGGCATTGTTGCAGGGTGTTCTTGACGGCGTTCGAACATTGAAAAATGCCGATTATGCGGTTTGTGTCCCTTATCCCTATTTAGCTCAAGCGCAATCCATGCTTCAAGGCAGTAACGTGGCGTGGGGTGCGCAAAATCTCAGTCCGAATGAAGAAGGCGCGTTTACCGGAGCGGTGGCTCCCGGGATGTTGGTTGATTTTGGCTGTACCTACGTTATCATCGGTCATTCGGAACGTCGTGGTTTGTTTCACGAGAGCAATGAAATTGCCGGCGCGAAGTTTGCGGCCGCGCAGAAGGCCGGGTTAACGCCGATATTCTGTGTGGGTGAAACTTTGGCTGAGCGTGAGTCGGGTGTCACTGAACAGGTTGTGGCGAAACAGTTGGATGCTGTACTCGAACGTTTTGGTGCCAGGGCATTGTCCAGCGCGGTCATCGCATATGAGCCGGTATGGGCAATTGGGACGGGCAAGACGGCGAGTCCAGCGCAGGCGCAGGCGGTACATGCTTTTATTCGTCAGCGTGTTGCGCAGCATGATAGTCAAGTGGCGCAGAGCTTGTGTATACTCTACGGCGGAAGCGTCAAGGCGGCGAATGCGGCGGAGTTGTTTGGAATGACGGATATTGATGGCGGTCTGATTGGCGGAGCTTCGCTGGTGGCCGAAGATTTTGTGGCGATTTGTCGCGCAGCACAATAATAATTGAGTGGTTTGGAGTTTTGAGTGGAAACATTTGTTTGGGTATTGCATCTGCTGGTGTCGGTTGTGTTGTGCGGCTTGGTGTTGGTGCAGCACGGTAAAGGCGCTGATATGGGGGCTGCATTCGGTACTGGTTCTGCTGGCAGTTTGTTCGGTTCCAGTGGTTCGGCGAATTTTTTAAGTCGTAGCACCGCTGTGGCGGCTACGCTTTTTTTTATCACCAGTTTATCTTTGACTTATCTTTATTCTCATCAAGAGCAACAGCAAGGTGTGATGGATAAGGTAAATGCAATAAAAGCGACCGCGCCTTTGGTTGTACCCGTGGATGATTCCAAGTCCAAGGAGATTCCGAAGTAATTGGTGATGGTTGGATATTGCGGTTGTGGTGGAATTGGTAGACACGCAAGCTTGAGGTGCTTGTGCCCGATAAGGGCGTGGGAGTTCGAGTCTCCCCATCCGCACCAGTTTAAGAAGTGGTAGTACATAAAAAACAAGAAAAAGCAGTATATAAAAATAATAAAGCATAAAAAATTGATACCGGAGTGTATCAATCGCCATAAAAACAATTGCATAGCGATTCTGATTCAACTCTACGAGTTGGTTGTGAATTGCCTACAGAGGGGGAAAGCTCAATGTTGGAAAATTATTTTCCGGTACTGTTGTTCATCTGTGTTGGTTTGGCTGTTGGAGTGCTGCCGATGCTATTGGGCAGACTGGCTGCCCCGCATCGTCCTGATAGTAAAAAATTATCTCCGTATGAGTGTGGCTTTGAGGCTTTTGAAGATGCGCGCATGAAATTTGATGTGCGTTACTATCTCGTTGCGATCCTGTTCATTCTGTTTGATCTCGAAATTGCATTTCTTTTCCCATGGGCGATCGTACTCAAGGAGATCGGTATGTTCGGTTACGTTTCCATGATGATATTTTTGGCTATCCTCGTGGTTGGTTTTGTCTATGAATGGATGAAAGGAGCCTTGGAATGGGAATAGAGGGCATTCTGGAAAAGGGCGTTGTCACCACGACGCTCGACACCATTATCAATTACACCCGCACTGGTTCGCTCTGGCCGATGACTTTTGGTTTGGCTTGTTGCGCGGTAGAAATGATGCAGGCAGGTGCTTCGCGCTACGACCTCGACCGTTTCGGTATCGTGTTCCGCCCGAGTCCGAGGCAAAGCGATGTGATGATTGTGGCGGGTACGTTGTGTAACAAGATGGCACCGGCTTTGCGTAAGGTGTATGACCAGATGTCCGAGCCGCGTTGGGTGATTTCCATGGGGTCGTGTGCTAATGGTGGCGGCTACTATCACTATTCCTACTCGGTAGTGCGCGGATGTGATCGTATCGTTCCTGTTGATATTTATGTGCCGGGTTGTCCGCCGACTGCTGAGGCTTTGTTGTATGGCCTGATTCAACTGCAGAACAAGATCAAACGAACCAATACGATAGCGCGCTAGGGTGGGTTATGACGAGCGATAAGAAATCATTGAGTGAGGTGTTGACCGGGTTGTTTGCCGAGCAATTGGTCAGTGTCAAGCAAAGTCTGGGTGAAGTGACCGTCGTGGTTAGAGCTGCTGAGATGCTGGAAGTGATGCAGCGTTTGCATGATACAGAAGGGCTGCGCTTCACGCAGTTGACTGACCTGTGCTGCGTGGACTATTCCGAATATGGTGATGGCGAGTGGCAAGGCAAGCGTTTTGCGGTGGTCTATCAGTTGTTGTCTGTGGTTGAAAATCAACGTTTGCGCGTGCGGGTGTTTGCGGAAGAAGATGATTTTCCGGTGCTGGCTTCAGTGGTGGATATTTGGGCTGGGGCGAACTGGTATGAACGTGAGGCGTTCGATTTGTATGGCTTGGTGTTCGCCGGACACCCTGACTTGCGCCGCATTTTGACTGACTACGGTTTTGTGGGAAGCCCGTTCCGTAAGGATTTCCCGCTTTCCGGCCATGTCGAGATGCGCTATGACCCAGAACAACAGCGTGTGGTGTATCAGCCGGTTACGGTTGAGCCAAGAGAATTGACGCCACGCATTGTTCGTGAAAAAAACTACGGCTGTAATTAAGGACACGCTCATGCCTGAAATTAAAAATTACACGATGAACTTTGGTCCGCAGCATCCTGCTGCCCACGGCGTATTGCGTCTGGTGCTGGAGTTGGATGGTGAAGTGATCGTGCGGGCAGACCCGCACATCGGTCTGTTGCATCGTGCCACCGAGAAGCTCGCCGAACATAAGACCTTCCTGCAGTCTGTGCCTTATATGGATCGTCTGGACTATGTGTCCATGATGTGCAACGAACATGCTTATGTGCAGGCCATCGAAAAATTGGCCGGCATTGAAGTGCCGTTACGCGCCCAGTACATCCGGGTCATGTTTGACGAAATTACTCGAATTTTGAATCACCTGATGTGGCTGGGTGCGCACGGTCTCGATATTGGCGCGATGACGGTCTTTCTGTACTGCTTCCGCGAACGTGAAGATTTGATGGATGCATATGAAGCGGTGTCAGGTGCGCGTATGCATGCCGCATACTACCGGCCAGGTGGGGTGTACCGCGATCTGCCCGAAACGATGCCTCAATACGAGGCATCAAAAATTCACAATGCCGCAGCCGTAAAGAGGCTTAACGAAAACCGTCAAGGCTCTTTGCTCGACTTTCTGGAAGACTTCACCCGTCGTTTCCCGACATATGTAGACGAATATGAAACGCTGTTGACCGATAACCGTATTTGGAAGCAGCGTACTGTTGGTATTGGTATTGTTGCACCCGAGCGTGCCTTGTCGCTGGGTATGACAGGGCCGATGTTGCGCGGTTCGGGCATCGAGTGGGATTTACGCAAGAAACAGCCTTACGCCGCATATGATAGGCTGGATTTTGATATCCCCGTGGGTGTTAATGGCGATTCATATGACCGTTATCTGGTGCGTGTCGAAGAAATGAGACAAAGTAACCGCATCATTGGACAGTGTATAGAATGGTTGCGCAGGAATCCTGGGCCTGTGATGGCGGAGAGCTATAAATATGCACCGCCCAGGCGCGAATCCATGAAGCAAAACATGGAAGAGTTAATCCATCACTTCAAACTGTTTACCGAAGGGATGCATGTGCCTGAAGGCGAGGCATATGCGGCGGTGGAGCATCCCAAGGGTGAATTTGGCATTTATCTGGTTTCGGATGGAGCCAACAAGCCTTACCGTTTGAAGATTCGTGCTCCCGGTTTTGCGCATTTGGCAGCTTTGGATGAGATGGCTCGCGGCCATATGATCGCCGACGTGGTGACCATTATTGGTACACAGGACATCGTTTTTGGAGAGATAGATCGCTAATGTTATCCGAACAAATACAACAACTCGTCAACCGTGAATTAAAGAAGTATCCGGCTGAGCAGAAGCAGTCTGCCGTGATGTCGGCCTTGCGTTTCGTGCAAGACGAAAAAGGCTGGATATCAACAGATGATATGGCTGATGTTGCCGATTTTCTTGGTATGGCGAAAATGGCTGTGTACGAAGTGGCGACGTTTTACCATATGTACAACCTCAAGCCGATGGGTAAGACGACATTGACCGTCTGCACTAATCTTTCCTGTACCTTGTGTGGCGCGGAAGATACGGTTGCTTATTTGAGCTCAAAACTGGGTATCGGGTTTGGTGAGGTCACAGCGGATGGCAAGTTTGGTCTGCGTGAAGGTGAGTGTATGGGGGCTTGCAAAGATGCCCCGTTGATGACCATCAATAACAAGAAGCTGTGCGGTCGTCTCACTCACGAAAAGATTGACCAAATTTTGGCAGAATTGGACCAATTATGAAAGATACTGGCATGAGAGGTCCGGTTACTCAAACCACGATGGATTTTGATCGGCCGTGGACATTGGAGAATTATCTTAAAGCAGGTGGCTACCAGGCTTTGCGTAAGGTTATAACCGAGCAAATGTCGCCTGATGTGATTATTTCAGAAGTGAAGTTGTCAGCTTTGCGTGGCCGTGGCGGTGCAGGTTTTCCGACTGGCTTGAAGTGGAGCTTCATGCCGCGCAATTTTGCCGGTGACAAGTACATCGTCTGCAACTCTGACGAAGGTGAGCCGGGTACATGCAAAGACTGGGACATTCTGTATTACAACCCGCACCTGTTGATTGAGGGTATGGCGATTGCGGCGTACACCATGAATGTCAAAACCGGCTATAACTATATACACGGTGAGATTTTTGAAGCCTACGAACATATGGAACAGGCCTGCGAAGAAGCGCGTGCCGCTGGATTTTTAGGCGATAAGATTTTTGGTTCGGATTTCTGTTTTGATCTGCATAACCATTTGGGATATGGCGCTTATATTTGCGGCGAGGAAACCGCCTTGCTGGAATCCATCGAGGGCAAGAAAGGTCAACCGCGCTTCAAGCCGCCGTTTCCCGCCAGTTTCGGATTGTATGGCAAGCCGACAACGATCAATAACACTGAGACATTCGCCAGTATCCCCTACATTATCAACAACGGTGGGCAGGCATTTCTGGAGTTGGGCAAGCCTAACAATGGCGGCACCAAGCTGTTTTCCGTTTCGGGTCATGTGAATAACCCCGGCAATTTTGAAGTGCCGATGGGAACGCCTTTCGCCAAGTTGCTTGAAATGGCCGGCGGAGTTCGCGGTGGTCACAAGCTCAAGGCAGTTATTCCGGGCGGGTCATCCATGCCGGTATTGCCGGGTGAGGTGATGATGGATTTGACCATGGATTATGATTCCATTCAAAAAGCGGGTTCGGGTTTGGGTAGTGGTGCGGTGATTGTAATGGATGAGACAGTCTGCATGGTGCGTGCGCTGGAGAGACTTTCCTACTTCTACCATGAAGAATCTTGCGGTCAGTGCACCCCTTGTCGCGAAGGCACGGGCTGGCTGTATCGGATCGTGCATCGGATCGAGCATGGTGAAGGATGCCCGGAAGACCTGGATTTGTTACTGAGTATTGGCAATAACATCGCTGGTAGAACGATTTGTGCATTGGGTGAGGCGGCTGTGTGGCCAGTGCAAGGTATGCTCAAGAATTTCAGGGCAGAATTTGAATATCACATCGAACACAAGCGCTGCTTGGTGTAAAGCTGACGGGTAAGGTGAGCAATGATCAAGATTGAAATTGATGGCAAGTTGGTTGAGACCGAACGCGGCTCTACAGTGATGGATGCTGCGCATAAGGCGGGTGTGTATATCCCCCATTTTTGCTACCACAAAAAATTATCCATAGCCGCTAATTGCCGGATGTGTCTGGTTGAAGTGGAAAAAGTTCCCAAGCCTCTACCGGCTTGCGCTACGCCGGCTTCAGATGGCATGAAGGTATATACCCATTCTGAATTGGCAGCGAAAGCGCAAAAAGGCGTGATGGAGTTTTTGCTTATCAATCACCCTCTGGATTGTCCGATCTGTGACCAGGGGGGTGAATGCCAGTTGCAGGATATTGCAGTCGGTTATGGCGGCGGTGCTTCTCGTTATACCGAGGAAAAACGTGTTGTGATGTCCAAGAGTATCGGGGAGCTGATTTCTACCAATGAAATGACCCGCTGTATTCAATGTACACGTTGCGTCCGTTTCGGTCAGGAAATTGCCGGGGTAATGGAACTGGGAATGGCAAACCGTTCCGAGCATTCCGAGATTATGAGCTTCGTCAACAGCACGGTGGATTCCGAGTTGTCCGGCAATATGATTGATTTGTGTCCGGTCGGCGCGCTGACCAGCAAACCTTTCCGTTACACCGCTCGCAGTTGGGAGTTGTCACGCCGCAAATCGGTAAGTCCTCATGATGGATTGGGAGCTCCGCTGGCGATACATACTAAAAACAATAAAGTGGCACGCGTTGTTCCTGTCGAGAATGAAGACATCAATGAATGCTGGATTTCCGACAAAGACAGGTTCAGCTATGAAGGCCTGAATTCTGCGCAACGTCTGACCAAACCCATGCTCAAGCAGGATGGTAAATGGATCGAGGTGGAATGGGCGGTTGCGCTGGAATATGTGGCTAATGGCTTGCATCAGATTTCCAGCAGTGCGGGGGCTGAACAGATCGCCGCGCTGGCAACGCCACACAGCACATTTGAAGAGCTGTACCTGCTGCAAAAATTATTGCGTGGCATCGGTAGCGGGAACATTGATACGCGTACACGTTTATCCGACTTCAGCACAGATGGCAAGCAGGCAGGCGCATCGTGGTTGGGGATGCCGATTGCTGAAATCAGTCAATGTGATCGCTTTTTGATCGTGGGTAGTTTCCTGCGCAAGGATCATCCGTTGTTGGCGCAGCGCATACGTCAGGCTGTCAAAAATGGTGGTCAGGCGAATCTGGTGCATTCCAGCGATGATGATCTGTTGATGCCGGTTACCAACAAGGCGATTATTGCGCCGAGCGAAATGGTTGGTGTGTTGGCGCAAGTACTGAAAGCGCTTGCTGAAGAAAAGCGTGTCGCTTTGTCGGATGATGTTCAGACGGTTCTCGCAACGGTAAAGGTTGCTGATGCGGCTCGTGCGATTGCGCGTAGTTTGGCGGATGGAAAACAGGCTGCTGTTTTGCTGGGTAACTTTGCGCAACAACACCCGCAAGCGTCACAGATTTCTCTGCTTTGCGAACAAATTGCATTGCTGGGTGATGCCAGGTTTGGTTATTTGGGTGAGGCCGCCAACAGCGTCGGGGCTTATCTTGCCAATGCGGTGCCTTTCGCTGGCGGTGTGCAAGGGATGAATGCAGCCGAGATGTTGGCTAAGCCACGCAAGGCTTATTTGCTGCTGAATGTTGAGCCAGAACTGGATGCGCATGATGCGCAGCTGGCCATAAGCGCGATGCGTGCGGCTGACATGGTGGTGGCTCTTTCTGCTTACAAGCATCATGCTACGGAATACGCGGATGTATTGCTGCCTATCGCGCCATTCACTGAGACTTCTGGCACGTTCATCAATACCGAAGGTCGTGTCCAAAGTTTCAATGGTGCCGTGAAACCCTTGGGTGAGGCGCGTCCGGCATGGAAAGTGCTGCGCGTGTTGGGTAATCTGATGGATGTATCCGGCTTTGATTACGATTCCAGTGAAGCGGTTCGTGACGAGGCTCTGGAAGGCGATCAGGTGTCAAGCAGGTTGAATAATCACCTCTCCGGTGTCGCGTTGAAACTCGATTTTGCTGCACCCGTTGCAGGTTTGCAGCGGGTCAGCGATGTACCCATTTATTATGCTGACGCGGTAGTGCGACGCGCTGTCTCCCTGCAAAAAACGAATGATGCCGCCTTGCCTCGCATAATATTGCACGGTAATGAGTTGCAAAAATTAGGTGTGCAGTGCGGTGATTTGGTCATAGTCAGACAGGGTGATGCCAGTGTGAGTCTGGCGGTAAAAGTGGACGACCGATTGCCTCAAGGGGTGGCGCGCGTCGCGGCAGGACATCAAGCCACCGCAGCACTGGGTGCGATGTTTGGAACGATAATCGTGGAGCGTGCATGATGGAATGGCTTGAACCCATAAAAACTCTGCTTGGACCAGCCTGGTTGCCTGTTTGGACTGTTCTCAAGATTGTCTTGATAGTCGGTCCGTTGATGGGTGCCGTTGCTTATCTGACGCTGGCCGAACGTAAAGTTATCGGGTGGATGCAAATCCGTATTGGCCCGAACCGGGTCGGTTATTTCGGTCTGTTGCAGCCGCTGGCAGATGGCCTCAAGCTGTTCATGAAAGAGATTATTATCCCTAGCGGCTCGAACAAGTTTTTGTTTGTGATTGCGCCCATCATGGTGTTAATGCCTGCATTGGCTGCGTGGGCGGTTATCCCGTTTAATGCGGAACTGGTACTCGCCAACGTCAACGCAGGTTTGCTCTATGTGCTGGCAATGACTTCGCTGGGTGTCTATGGGGTGATCATTGCCGGATGGGCATCCAATTCAAAATATGCTTTTTTGGGTTGTCTTCGTTCCGCTGCGCAAATTGTGTCATACGAAATTGCCATGGGTTTTGCACTGGTGACGGTGCTGATGGCGGCTCAAAGCCTGAATCTCGGCGAAATCGTGAAGGGGCAGCAAGGTGGCTATGGCGCGCTTAACTGGTACATTATTCCGCTGTTCCCGATGTTCCTGGTCTATCTGATTTCTGGTGTAGCTGAAACTAACCGCGCGCCATTCGACGTTGCCGAAGGCGAGTCTGAGATTGTCGCGGGTTTCCACGTCGAGTATTCGGGTATGGCATTTGCGCTGTTCTTCCTGGGCGAATACGCGAATATGATTCTGATGGCGTTCCTGACTTCCATCATGTTCATGGGGGGGTGGTTATCACCGGTGTCTTTCCTGCCGGACAGCATGATCTGGCTATTGGGCAAAGCGTGCTTTGTGTTGTTTCTGTTTCTGTGGTTTCGCGCAACCTTTCCGCGCTACCGGTATGACCAATTGATGCGTTTGGGCTGGAAAGTGTTTATCCCAATTTCGATCATCTGGGTCGTGGTAGTTGGCGCGTGGATGCAGACTTCCTGTTGGCTGTGGTAGGGCGCGTTAATCGCGTTCGCACGAGGATATAAAATGGAAAAAATCAGAGATTTCTTTAAAACCTTCTTGCTCTTTGAGTTGCTGAAAGGGATGGCATTAACGGGCAGGTATATGTTTGCGCGCAAGATTACGGTGCAATTCCCGGAAGAAAAAACGCCACAGGGTTTTCGCTTCCGAGGCTTGCATGCACAGCGTCGCTATGCGAATGGTGAAGAGCGTTGCATCGGTTGCAAGTTGTGCGAAGCGGTTTGTCCGGCATTGGCTATCAAGATTGAGGTGGCCGAGCGTGAGGATGGCACACGACGCACCACTCAATATGACATAGATCTGACCAAGTGTATTTTTTGCGGATTTTGCGAAGAATCCTGTCCTGTTGACGCGATTGTAGAGACGCGGATTTTTGAATATCACGGTGAAAAACGGGGTGATTTGTATTACACCAAGCCAATGTTGCTGGCGATTGGCGATAAGAATGAGGCGCAGATCGCCAAAGACAGGGCAGCGGATGCCAAGTTTAGATAGTGGTAAATGGGGAGTTGTAAGCTGTAAAGTGGGGATGCTTGCTACTGACTCCTTATCATTGACTGATTTTAACTAGCAACTTACAGCCTTAAAAGGATGAATTCATGAGTTTCGTAGATGTGGCATTTTATCTATTCGCGTCAATAACCGTCATGGCGGGCGTGGGTGTGGTTATCGCACGCAACCCCGTTCATGCGGCGCTCTATCTGGTGTTGGCCTTCTGTAGTGCGGCCGGTATATGGATGCTGCTCGAAGCTGAGTTTCTTGCCATTGCATTGGTGCTGGTCTACGTCGGCGCGGTGATGGTTTTATTCCTGTTTGTGGTGATGATGCTGGACATCAATTTATTGCAATTGCGTGAAGGCTTCTGGCGCTGGTTTCCGTTTGGTGCGCTGTTGGCAGGTCTGATGGTTTTTGAAATGATTTGGGTGTTGGGTTCAACTCAGACTGCCGATGTTGCAACTGCCGTTGTACACGGCGCTGATTACAGTAATACCAAAGAGTTGGGACGTTTGCTTTACACCGACTATGTTTATCCGTTCGAGATCGCGGCTGTGATACTGCTGGTCGCAATGGTTGCTGCAATTGCCCTGACTTTGCGTCGTCGTTCGGGAGTCAAATCGCAAAATGTGGCTGAACAGGTTAAAGCCAGGAAGGCGGATCGTTTGCGTATCGTAAAGATGCCGTCTGCAAATAAAGTTTCAAGTAAATAAAGTCCGGTGAGTTGCGAGTCGTAAGTGGATGTTCCGCTAACTACTTGCCACTATCCGAGTTAACCAAGGGAGCGAAAATTATAATATGTTGACCCTTTCACATTATCTGGTGTTTGGCGCGGTGTTGTTTGCCATCAGCGTGGTAGGCATTTTCCTGAATCGCAAGAATGTGATTATTTTGCTGATGTCTATTGAGTTGATGCTGCTAGCCGTAAATACCAACTTTGTTGCCTTTTCGCATTATTTGAACGATGTCTCCGGGCAAGTCTTTGTTTTTTTCATATTGACGGTGGCGGCTGCCGAAGCGGCCATTGGGCTGGCGATTCTGGTGGTGCTATTCCGCAATCTGCGCACTATTAACGTTGATGATCTCGGCAGTTTGAAAGGCTGATGTAATGGATATGCAAACCTATTATCTGTTGGTGCCTTTGGCTCCTTTGTTTGGCGCAATCGTTGCTGGCCTGTTTGGTAAGCTGCTCGGACGAACCATGACGCACCGCTTGACCATTGCTTTGGTGGGTGTTGCGCTGTTCTCGTCTGTCCAGATATATCTGGATGTCATGGCGGGGCACACTTTCAATGGCCCGGTTTACACCTGGCTGACCTCAGGTGATACCAGTTTCCATGTGGGCTTCCTGATTGACAGGCTGACCGTAACCATGATGTTGGTGGTTACTTCCGTTTCGCTGATGGTGCATATTTACACCATCGGTTACATGTCGGAAGATGCGGGCTACCAACGTTTCTTCAGCTACATCTCACTGTTTACTTTCTCTATGCTGATGTTGGTCATGGCCAATAACTTCATGCAACTGTTCTTCGGGTGGGAGGCGGTGGGGCTGGTTTCATACTTGCTGATTGGTTTCTGGTATACCCGGCCAACCGCTATTTATGCGAACTTGAAGGCTTTCCTGGTTAACCGCGTAGGTGACTTTGGTTTTCTGTTGGGCATCGGTCTGGTATTGATGGTTTTCGGTACGCTTGATTACGCAGCGGTATTCGCTAATGTTGCGAGTCATATGGACGATGTCGCGCCGATTGCAGGGATGTCGGTCAACTTGATTACGGCCATTTGTATTCTGCTGTTTATTGGTGCGATGGGTAAGTCTGCGCAGTTTCCTCTACATGTCTGGTTGCCGGATTCGATGGAAGGCCCGACCCCTATCTCTGCCTTGATCCATGCGGCGACAATGGTTACCGCCGGTATTTTCATGGTTGCGCGGATGTCCCCCCTGTTCGAGTTGTCTGACACTGCCCTGTCTTTCATCATGATCATTGGTGCGATTAACGCGTTGTTCATGGGTTTTCTCGGCATCATTCAGAATGATATAAAACGAGTGATTGCCTACTCCACTTTGTCTCAACTCGGTTACATGTTCGTGGCGCTGGGTGTATCGGCCTACTCGGTGGGTATCTTCCACTTGATGACGCACGCGTTCTTCAAGGCGTTGTTGTTCCTTGCCGCAGGTAGTGTGATTATCGGTATGCACCATGATCAGGACATCCGCAACATGGGCGGTTTGCGCAAATACATGCCCTACACCTGGATTACCTTCCTGATTGGTTCGCTGGCATTGATCGGTACCCCATTCTTCTCGGGCTTCTATTCCAAGGACAGCATTATCGAGGCCGTCGAATACTCGCATCTGGCCGGTTCTGGTTTTGCCTATTTTGCGGTAGTGGCGGGTGTATTTGTTACAGCCTTTTATTCCTTCCGCCTGTATTTCCTGGTGTTCCACGGAAAAGAGCGTTTCGGCGCTGTACATCATGAGACGCATCACGTCGCTCATGCAGACGCTGCGCATGAGGACGATGTTCACGAAGAGCATGTCGGCGATCACGCAGATGA
>JAVHSF010000050.1:17288-25168 GCA_036172035.1 Gallionella sp.
ACGCTGCGCATGAGGACGATGTTCACGAAGAGCATGTCGGCGATCACGCAGATGAAGAAGTTTCGGCAGATCACCACCACGGTCTGGCTCCCGGACAGAAACCGCATGAAACGCCTTGGGTGGTTTGGCTGCCTCTGGTCATGCTGGCTATCCCCTCGGCGGTCATCGGCTACATCGTTGTTGAGCCGATGTTGTACGGCAACTACTTCATGGATGCTATTTTTATCTCACCGGAACATGCAGAAGGTTACCTGGAGATGAAAGCAGAATTCCATGGTGCGTTCGAGATGGCAGCCCATTCCCTGCTTAGTTTGCCGTTCTTGTTGGCGCTGGCTGGCGTGGTGTCATCCTGGTTCTTCTATATGAAGCGTCCCGATATTCCTGCCGCGATTCAGAAACGCTGCATATGGATTTATACCTTACTGGATAACAAGTACTACTTTGACCGTTTTAATGACTGGTTCTTTGCGGGTGGTACGCGCGGCCTGAGTGCTTTCCTGGGCAAGTTCGGTGATAAGTTCTTGATTGATGGGCTGATTGTGAATGGCAGTGCGAATATGGTGGGAAAAATTTCCGGCGTGGTACGCAAGTTCCAGTCTGGTTATATTTACCACTATGCGTTCACCATGATTGTTGGCGTGTTTGTCTTGTTGACTATTCGCAACTGGTTTGCATAAGAGCTAACCCCTCCCATGCTTGTTCCGTAAGGATCTGCGTGGCTCACCAGATAAGGGTGATTGAGGGGGTTGATATTAAAGTGAAGGAAATACAGCATGATCTTTGGACTACCTGTAATTAGCGTTACGATCTGGTTGCCGATTCTTTTCGGTATTCTGGTTCTGGCAACTGGCGATGACAAAAACGCTCCGTTGGCTCGTGTTTTATCCCTGCTTGGGAGTGTGCTGGGTTTCCTGGTTACCCTGCCGCTTTACACGGGATTTGATAAAACGACGAGCAACATGCAGTTTGTTGAACTGCACGACTGGATTACACGCTTCAATATCCATTACTATCTGGGCGTAGATGGTATTTCCATGTTGTTTATTCTGCTGAACAGTTTTTTTACCGTTATCGTTGTGCTGGCTGGCTGGAAAGTCATTGAGAAACGTGTTGCGCAATACATGGCCTCGTTCCTGATTATGTCGGGGATTATTAACGGTGTATTTGGTGCACTCGATTCCATGCTGTTCTATGTGTTCTGGGAAGCAATGCTAATACCGATGTTCATCATTATCGGTGTGTGGGGCGGCCCGAATCGCATCTACGCGACGATGAAGTTTTTTCTGTATACCTTGTTAGGTTCGTTGTTGATGCTGGTGTCGTTGATCTATTTGTACAACTTGACCGGTAGTTTCTCGATCCTGGATTTCCATCAAGCCGCGATTTCAATGAGCGCGCAGATTTTTATCTTTGTCTCGTTTTTCTTCGCATTTGCGGTGAAAGTCCCGATGTTTCCGGTACATACCTGGTTGCCTGATGCTCACGTTGAAGCGCCAACCGGCGGTTCTGTGATATTGGCGGCGATTATGCTAAAGGTAGGCGCTTACGGTTTTCTGCGTTTTGTCTTGCCTATCACGCCTGATGCAAGTCACAAGCTGGCTGGCGTGATGATTGCTTTGTCGCTCATCGCGGTGGTCTACATCGGTTTAGTCGCTTTGATGCAAAGTGACATGAAAAAGCTGGTGGCTTACTCGTCTATCTCGCACATGGGTTTTGTAACGCTCGGTTTGTTTATCTTCAATGCTTACGGCATGGAAGGCGCTCTGTTGCAAATGCTTTCGCACGGTTTTGTTGCGGGTGCCTTGTTCCTGGGTATTGGTGTGCTTTATGACCGTATGCACTCAAGGCAGATAGCGGATTACGGCGGCGTGGTTAAAAAAATGCCCGTATTTGCCGCATTCTTTATGTTGTTCGCGATGGCCAACAGTGGTTTACCTGGAACCAGCGCGTTTGTCGGTGAGTTCATGGTGTTGATGGGAACGATCAAAGTTAACTTCTGGTACGCTTTCGCGGCAGGCTCGACATTGATCTTCGGTGCGGCTTACACCTTGTGGTTATACAAGCGCGTCATGTTTGGCGAGATAACCAATCCACATGTCGAGGAACTGACCGATGTGAATGCGCGGGAAATTCTGATCATGACGATTCTGGCTGTCGTCGTGCTGGGAATGGGGCTTTACCCATTACCGTTAAGCGATGTTTTACATGCTTCCGTGAATGATTTGCTGGTGCATGTCGCTCATTCCAAGTTGCCGTTATAAAAATAATGAGTGGTTGCCAGTTAACCTGGCTGTGACAGCCAGCCATCGTCTAAATACTTAAAGACTGCTTTTGAGGTGAATATGAATTTGTTAGCTAATTTGATACCCGCCAGTTCCGAAATATTCTTGCTGGTGATGGTCTGCTTTATTTTGATTGCAGATCTCATGCTGACGAAAAGCAGCAAGCTATTCACCTATCTGTTGGTACAGATAACGTTGCTGGGCTGCTCGATCATCACCATTGTTGCGCACCAACCCGGTGTGGTTTATGCGTTCAACAACATGTACGTTGCCGATATGATGTCCGACGTGCTGAAACTGGTCAGTTATCTGGGCGTTTCCATGGTGTTGGTTTATTCCCGTCAGTATTTGATGGCGCGCGGTATGTTTACGGGTGAGTTCATGTGTCTGGCTCTGTTCGCCTTGCTTGGCATGAATGTGATGATCTCCGCCAACCATTTCCTGACACTCTATCTGGGCCTGGAATTGTTGTCTCTGAGTCTGTATGCAATGGTTGCCCTGCAACGTGACTCTGCCGTTGCGACTGAAGCTGCGATGAAATACTTCGTGTTGGGCGCGTTGGCATCGGGTTTGTTGCTGTATGGCATGTCCATGCTGTACGGCGCAACCGGTTCGCTTGAGCTGGGCGCGATCTCGGATGCCATCAGCAACGGCGTGCAGAACAAATCCCTGCTGGCTTTCGGTTTGGTGTTCATCGTCTCCGGCCTGGCCTTCAAACTGGGCGTGGTTCCTTTCCATATGTGGGTTCCTGACGTTTATCATGGCGCACCGACTGCGATGACCATGATGATAGGCTCTGTACCCAAGCTGGCGGCCTTCGCTTTTGTTGCGCGTATTCTGGTAGAAGGATTGCAAGGGCTTTCGCAGGACTGGACTGGCATGTTAATCATTCTGTCCATCGCTTCCATGGCGCTGGGTAATCTGTCAGCGATTGCACAAACCAATATCAAGCGGATGTTGGCTTATTCCACTATCACTCACATGGGGTTTTTGTTGCTGGGTTTTATTAGCGGTGGAATCGAAGGATATGGCGCATCCATGTTTTACGCTGTGGCATATGTGATGATGTCGCTCGGTGCCTTTGGCATGATCATGATTTTGTCGCGTGCCGGTTTTGAGGCCGATACCCTGGACGACTTCAAGGGATTGAATCAGCGCAGCCCCTGGCTTGCTTTTATGATGATGTTGCTGATGTTATCCATGGCAGGTATTCCTCCTACGATTGGTTTTTACGCAAAATTTTCGGTGCTTCATGCCATTATTCAGACAGGGCATGTATGGCTGGCGGTGGTTGCGGTGATGTTCTCACTGATAGGTGCTTTCTATTATCTGCGTATTATCAAATTGATGTATTTCGATGCGCCTGAAAGTCATGCGCCTATCGTCGTTAGCTCGGACACAGGGTTATTGATTACGTTGAATGGTCTCGGTGTGCTGTTCCTCGGCTTGATGCCAGGTGCCTTGATGTCAATATGTGCTGTCTCGGTGCAGCAGTCGCTACTGTTACCTTGATCCTGAACTGACTGAAAACGAGGCTCCCGCCATGTGCGGGAGTTTGTTTTTTGCGGGAGGCTTAATCGAGTAAGGAGAAGAACATGACCGAAGCCAACCAACCACTTCAAGATGAGTTAGTCACGGGTTTTTTGACACCGAATTTTGTTGTCAAACGCGCTGAGGGTTTAATCGTGCTGACTGAGCGTTTGCAGTTGGCTGAAGACTTCCTTGTTTTTGTAGACAGAATGTATTCCTGCGGTGAGCGGTTCGCCGGTATGGATTTTGAGTTGGTGCAAAAACTGTTATACGATGCGGAAGCCTTGGCTTTCTTCAAAAATTCTTCAAGGGAACTCAGGATAGCTTCGGCTATCGTACCTTTCCCCGAGCTTCGGAAAAAACTATATCGCGCAGTCAAAATGCTGGAAAACGGCAAGCGCGTTGAATACCTGTTCGAACCCGTCACGATCGAAGTGACGCATCAGGTGGCCGTGTATGGCGAACCTGACGAGACTGGTCGAGCGCCGATTGTTGATTATGTGGATCAGATCGAAGAGGTTCCTGCTGCGCTGAATTTCGATGAATTTTGTGCTGCCATGTGGCTTAAAAACGTGAAGTTCGGGCTTGATGAATTGGCGATTCGCGAGGCCATCGGGGGCGCGACCTCCATGCGCCGGACAATTGCGCGCCAGCTCGATCCGACTGCAGGGCGTGATGCAGACATCAAGGAAGTGTCGCCCGACCTGCACCGTGACAATTCTCCAAAAATACTCGCAAACGGCAAAGCAGACCTTGGCCAGTTCAAGAATCGTTTTCCCCAAATGGCAAAGGGTGCCCGACTGCTGAAGAAGATTCCGCGTGTACTTGGCAAACAGGGGCGTACGGTAGGAGGAGACCTCATCGAACCCGCGCTGCCTAAGGATATGGATTTGTATGCGCTGACTTCGGTTGGTACCAAGGTTGAGGTGTGCGAAGACGGTGAGTACATCGTGGCAACACAGGACGGATTTTTGACGCTGGACCCCCACTCAAATCAGGTTTCCGTAACCGAGAAAATCGAGAATAAAGGGGGGATTAGCGTCAAGACCACCGGCGATTTGGTACTCAATGTTGACGAGTTCGTCGAACACGGCGAGGTTCAGGAGGGGCGTGTTGTCAAGGGACACAACATGACTTTCATGTCTGACGTGTTCGGTAGGGTGATTTCGGAGAGGGGTAATATTCACCTCCAAAAGAACCTTTCCGGTGGGGTGGCCGATACGCTGTCAGGCGATATTGAGCTTGCCAGCCACGTTTCACGATCTCTGGTGCGTAGCGGCGATGGCGAGGTGGTGGCGCAGTTCTGTGAAAGCAGTACGCTTATTGGCAAACGCGTACGGGTCAAACATGCGGTAAGTTGCGAGATCATCGCCGATGAAATCGAGGCGGGCACGCTTGAGGGCTGCATGGTCGTGGCCAAAAAAATTCATATCCTTACTTCGGATGAACACCGAGGCAAGGAAAATCTTGTGACGTTGCTGATTCCCGATTTGTCGCGCTTCGATCAGCTTATCAGCAAGTTGCAGAATGACATCGCTGATGCGCAAAGCCAGATAAGCGACAAGACGCAGCAGCTGGATATATTGAAGTCAGACAGCGAATTTGCCAAATTTCTGGTTCTTGCAGAACGAATCAAGAGCGGAACAATCAAGGTCACTCCCGATCAGGCTATAAATTGGCGGAAACTCGTCGAGAAACACGCCAAACCCTTTGCACAATCCTCTAAATTGATGCCTGCGTTGGCAGTTCTCGAAACCACCGTCAAAAATGCCGAAGATGCGTTGATTGTCGCAGAGTATGAACGGGTCGTTGCCACCGAGGGGGTCAGTTGCGTGATAGATCATGTCGTTGGACAGACCAGCGTGCGAACTATGTGCTCGGTCGGCGGAGCGGCGGGGCTGTCTGCGATGCAACCTGCCCAGATAAGAGAGACGCTGCTGAGGATGGATGGGGGCAAAACGAGCCTGTTTTCAGAAAATTCCGGTACGATCAATTGGCGGTTTGCCGCATCGTGACGCGGGTTGTTGTTGACTGAGATAAAAAATGAAGGACAGTATGGATTTGAAGGAAACACTGATAGACGGTGCGGTCATGTATCAAGGCAGCTTCATGAAAGTGCGCCGTGACAGAGTGCGTTTGCCGGATGGCGCGGAGGCCAGCCGCGAATACATCGTTCACCCCGGCGCAGTAGCCGTGTTGGCTATGCTGGATAACGGCAATCTGATCATGGAACGGCAATATCGTTATCCGGCGCAACGCGAGTTTCTGGAGATTCCAGCCGGCAAAATTGATCATGGTGAGGACGGCTTGCTTACCGGGCAGCGTGAATTGCTGGAAGAAACCGGATATGTCGCGACTGAATGGATACATCTCACCACCACCTGGCCGTGCATAGGCTACGCCGATGAGCGCATCGAATATTATCTGGCGCGCGGACTGACCAAACAGCAACGCAATCTGGATGATGGAGAGTTTCTGGAAGTGTTCGAACTGTCGCTGGAGGAGGGCATGGCATGGATACGGCAAGGCAAGATCAATGAAAGCAAGACTATTGTCGGTCTGTTTTGGTTGGAAAAATATCTCAAGGAATGGGGCGTTTGATAGGCACCACATTGGTGCTAAATAGTTTTGTGTGCCAGTAATTTGCACCAATCTGGTGATGCTGAGTCTTGCTGAGGTCAGGGGTTTTTTTATTGTTCAAACAAATCAAATGGTTAATTTGTTGGCACGTTTTTTGCTTGATTTTTGGTTCATAAAATATCCACAGTTTGGGAAACGATAAGGCATATATGCAAACCAATAATGACGTTTTATTCATTTTGCTGGGCGCGATTATGGTGCTGGCGATGCATGCGGGTTTTGCTTTTTTGGAGTTGGGTACGGTACGCAAGAAGAATCAGGTTAATGCGCTGGTTAAAATTTTGGCTGACTTCGCAATATCTACCATCGCCTATTTTTTCATTGGCTACGTCATCGCTTATGGCGTGAATTTTTTCAACGGTGCCGATCAACTCGCCCAGAAAAGTGGCTATGAGTTGGTGAAGTTTTTCTTCCTGCTGACCTTTGCCGCTGCCATTCCCGCCATTGTTTCCGGCGGCATCGCCGAACGCGCCAGATTCAATCCGCAACTGGCCGCGACCTTTATGCTGGTCGGTTTCGTCTATCCCTTCTTTGAGGGCATTGCCTGGAATCACCGCTTGGGTGTGCAAGACTGGCTGAAGGCCAGTTTCGGTGCGGAGTTTCATGACTTCGCCGGTTCGGTAGTGGTGCATGCGTTTGGCGGATGGGTCGCGCTGGCCGCCGTGCTGCTGCTGGGCGCGCGACGCGGTAGATACAGCAAGGAAGGGCGCGTCTCGGCGCATCCGCCTTCCAGCATTCCGTTCCTTGCATTGGGCGCATGGATACTCACCGTCGGCTGGTTCGGTTTCAATGTGATGTCGGCACAAACCATCAGCGGTATCAGCGGATTGGTCGCGGTCAATTCATTGATGGCGATGGTGGGCGGTACGCTCGCCGCGTTGTGGATGGGTAAGAACGACCCCGGCTTCGCGTATAACGGACCGCTGGCAGGACTGGTTGCTGTCTGTGCAGGGTCTGATCTGATGCACCCGATTGGTGCATTGTTGGTCGGTGCTGTGGCAGGCGTGATGTTTGTGAAAATGTTCATCCTGACCCAGAACCGTTGGAAAATAGACGATGTATTGGGTGTCTGGCCATTGCACGGACTGTGTGGTGCCTGGGGGGGTATTGCCGCCGGAATTTTTGGTCTCAAGGCACTGGGCGGTGTCGGCGGCGTAAGCTTCCTGTCGCAGCTAATCGGTACGCTGCTGGGCGTGATGATCGCTTTCGCTGGCGGCTACCTGGTATACGGGTTGGTCAGGAAACTGATTGGCATCCGCCTCGATCCAGAAGAAGAGTTCAACGGAGCCGATTTGACCATCCATAAAATCAGTGCCACGGCGGAACGCGAATCGGGCTGGTAAGGTGGTGCTGGTAAGCGCTATCGCCTGTCCGACGCTAAAGCCCAGGCCATCATGGATGGCCAATCCACCAAACCTGCACACCTTC
>JAVHSF010000050.1:25268-34409 GCA_036172035.1 Gallionella sp.
ATTTCCCGATTCGTCCAGCGATTGGAGGTGTCTCGCGAGCGATGTGCAAATCGCTTCAAGCTGGTTCAGTTTTTGTTGTTGACGATAGACAATTTTATTCAGTTCCTCTATCAGGTCCTCCTGGAAGGTGATTTTTGTTTCTATATTGACTAAACGTTTTTCAATCATGATGAGTCTCTAAAAAAGTTTTGGTTGTAATGGGTGGCCGCTTTGGAGAGGAATATGCAACGTGTCATGCACGCTATTTTTGAGTTTGCCGAAGGACAGTAGCAGGATCGTCAGTTGGGGGAAGGCTGAGGTGAAGTGTCCGGGTCGGGAAAGCGAAGTCGGCACCATGGTGCGCAACGATACTGGCAATCGCCAGCAGGATGGGTTGTTTTCCAGCATTGAATTCGCCCGGAGGGGGGTCTCGCATAAAGGCCAGCAGGTAGAGATCGAGGCTGGATTCACCATAGTGGTTGAGCGATACGACCACTTCCTTGCCGGTGTCAATATCCTCGCTGGCCAACAGCATGGTGCGAATTTCTTCACAAATGATGCCCACTTGCGGCAGATCCTGATAACGCAAGCAGAGGGTTTCCTCAAGACGGCGGTGGCTGCGTCGTGTGAGGTTCACCAGCACGATGGAATTGAACAGCGAATTGGGTACATAGATCATCTCCATATTCCGTCCACGCAAGGCGGTTTGCCGCCAGCCGATGTACTCAACTTTGCCTTCAATTTCCTTGTCCGGTGAACGGATCGTTTCTCCGAGCTTGAAAGGGCGGTCCAGATGCAGCATGAGTCCGCCGAAAAAATTGGCGAGCAAGTCCTTGGCGGCAAAGCCGATGGCGATACCGCCCACGCCGCCAAAAGCCAACACGCCGGAAATGCTGAACCCTAATGACTGTACGATAAATAATCCGGTCAGCACCGTTACCAATATTCTGGCCAGCTTGCCGAGGCCGTGCAGGGTGGTGAAATCCACCTCCTCGTTATGGGCGATGTGCCTGGCAACGGTGTTTTCCGTAGCATGGCGTATCAGTGCGAAGAGATACCAGGCGAGGCAAAGCGTCAGCGCAATGGTTCGCATAGGGCCAAACAGCGCTGGCAAGGCTTGCGCATTCAATGAATAGTGCAGGTGTAAGCCAGCAAAGATACCCATTAGCCAGATCAGGATGGGCAGTGGTTTTTGGGCGGCATCAATTAGCGCATCATCCCAGATGTTGTCGGTCATGGCGGCCAGTCTGGCAAAATGCCGCAGTGCGATTTGTGCAATAAAATGGGTGGCAATCGTCGCAGCCAGCACGGTGAGCAGGCTCAAATGATGTGTGCTTAATTCGCTAAGGATACTGTTCATGGAATACTAAATTTCTTTTCTGGTTGGAATTCTGGTGGAATTTATTTAAATAAATTCAATAGGTTATATATTTATTGGGGTTGGCTTGCACTCGAGTTTGGCGTGCGGTTTCGCGGCAGGAGCTGTCATGAGTTGGTCTGGCAGGGGGATGAACCTTTATCAGTCGCTTCGCTGTATTCGTTGAAATAAATCTGGTTTCGGCCATTATTCTTCGCCTGATACATCGCGGCATCTGCACAATTTATAATGTTTTCCGGGCTGGTATGATGGCCAGGGAACACCACCACACCGATGCTTGCGCTGCAATGATGTTCCATTTTGAGTTCCCCATAGCCTTCTTGCAGACAGGTCAGGTCATAAGTTTCCGACAGCATTGCCTGAATTTTTTCTGCAACTTTATGCGCCTGTTTGACAGATTCGGCGCGGTCGAGACTTAGCTCGTTGAGCATGACCACGAATTCATCGCCGCCGAAGCGCGCTACGGTTCTGGCGGATGACGCAAGCCTTAGTGCCAGCGGCGGCATATAGCTTTGTCCGTTGATGCGATCCGTCTGGTAGGCTGCGCCGTAGACCAGACGGTTGGCGTGGGTGAGCGTCAGGGTATGCTGGACTTCGAGCTCGTCGCGGCTGGTTTGTACCGACTGAACCACTGGGTTGGCAAAAAATACCCCGCCCAGATAAACGGGAAAGGCTTCGTGCTGGTCTTGCCGGATGTGGTAGTAGCGAAAATTTAATTCGGCATTATTGTCCGGCAGGTGTATCCATTCCAGTTGCACATTGCGGTCTATTACTGTCATGGCATTCGGCGCTTCGGCAAGCGGCTGCGACAAACGTGAGGCACTCAATACCACAGGGAATTCCTGATAGTAGTCTGCTTCGCTCGAATAATCGGCAGCCTGGACAGCCTGCCAGGCAAAGCACAAAAGCAGGGTTGTTCTAAGGTGGATTTTGCCAGTCATGGGGATGGCTCTACTGATTTTCATGCTTGTTAACCTGCCGGTTTGGGGAATTTATGGTAGCGGTGCGCCGCATCGCTACGAGCCAAACGGCGCGATTTGTGCCTCGTTGGATTGTGTTGTAACTCCCTGGAATGGAAAGCCTTCCACCTACCCGCAGGGGGCAGGCCGTGGCTGTAAAGCCACTAAAGCGGCAACAGTCACGCTCTCGTTACGCCTTGCCAGATTTGCAAAAACTGCACACTCCAACCCGTCCAACTGCTGTTTTTGGGATGATACCGCATCTGGCGCACCAATTTGCAACAAGCTCGTCGGAACAGCCATGCAAATTTTTACGGGCGTGTTCTGTCGCAAGCTGGGATAATTGCGCATGACCGAAATTATCCAGAATCCATTTTCTTCCCCCGCGAGTTCCTTTGACGAATTGCCGCTGTCACCGGGTATGCAGACGACCTTGCGGCAACTGGGCTATCTTCAGATGACGCCGATACAATCGGCCAGTTTGCCAATCACGCTGGCAGGGCGCGATTTGATCGCACAGGCCAAGACCGGCAGCGGCAAGACGGCGGCGTTCGCGATCCCCATGCTCACGAAACTCAATCCGCGCTGTTTTGCCGTGCAGGCCATGGTGATTTGTCCGACGCGCGAACTGGCCGATCAGGTGACGCAGGAAATCCGCCGTCTGGCGCGCGCCGCCGACAACATTAAAATTTTGACGCTGTGCGGCGGCTCCACCATGCGCCCGCAAATCGCCAGTCTGGAGCACGGCGCGCACATCGTGGTCGGCACGCCCGGGCGCATCATGGATCATTTGGATCGCGGCAGCCTGAATCTGGAGGCACTTGAAACGCTGGTGTTGGACGAAGCTGACCGGATGCTGGACATGGGCTTTTACGACGACATCGCGTTCGTCGCCAGGCATTGTCCTGCAGCGCGTCAAACGCTGATGTTTTCGGCAACTTATCCCGATGGCATTGTCCGGTTGGCGCGTCAGTTCATGCGCAATCCGCAGCAAGTGAAGCTGGTCGAGCAACACGAGGAGAGCAAGATCCGCCAGCGCTTCTATGAAGTAAGCAAGGAAAACCGCTTGCAGACGGTCGCCAGGTTGCTCCGCTACTACCGTCCGGTCAGCACGCTGGCCTTCTGCAACACCAAGCAGCAATGCCGCTCGCTGCTGGAAGTGCTGCACGCGGAGCGCATACAGGCGCTGACGCTGAATGGCGACATGGAACAGCGCGAACGCGATCAGGTGTTGATCCAGTTTGCCAACCGCAGTTGTTCGGTGCTGGTGGCGACCGATGTGGCGGCGCGCGGCCTGGACATCGCGCAGCTTGAAGCGGTCATCAATGTGGACGTTACTCCCGACCCGGAAGTACACATCCACCGCATCGGTCGCACCGGGCGCGCCGACGAAAATGGCTGGGCGCTTAGCCTGGTTGCCCCTGCCGACCGTCACCGTATCGCCAGCATTGCCAAAATGATGGGTGTGGTGCCTGAGTGGCATGAGCTGGACTCACTCAAGGACGAGGATGGCGCGCCGCTGGTGCCGGCCATGGTCACGCTACAGATACTCGGCGGACGCAAGGAAAAGATTCGCGCTGGCGATGTGCTGGGCGCGCTCACCGGTGATGCCGGATTTACCCGAGAACAGGTCGGCAAGATTAACGTGACCGAGTTTTCCACCTACGTTGCCGTGAACCGCGACATTGCCGACGAGGCAGTACGCAGACTGTCGGCAGGCAAGGTCAAGGGCAAGTCGGTGAAAGTCAGGGCGCTGTAGGGTTCGTGCCGGAGCAACTCGAACGATGTGGTTACAAAGGCGCTGATTTATTTTCCCCCCCAAGGTTAAAACCACCGGCCTTAGCCGGTTAGCTTTAGCTGCGATAATGCGTTTTCTGAACGGAGGCGGGCATGGATTACAGGTATGGAAGCATGTAGCCCGGAAGCAGCGGAATCCGGGATTTTATGTGCCGAGTTTCCCGGATTCCATTGCATTACATCCGGGCTACGCTGGCTGCATCCGGTCTTGGATATGAGGTGTATGGTGCTTACCCTCGAATCACGCGTACTTCCGTCGGCACAGGGACATTCAGCCAGATGCGGTCTGCTGTCAGCACGGGCAGTTTTTTGATGATGGCTAATGCAAGGCATGCCCTGTCACCCAGCGACAAACCAAAAGTCCTACTGACGTTACGCAGTATTCCGGTTTCAAATGCCTGTTCCGCATCGTAGTCAACGACCTCCAGTTCCAGGTCGAACAAGGTTTTGCGGATAATTTCGGCGGGCATTCCCTGATCCACCAGTTTGCCAACCAGTTCGGCATAATTCACGCTGGACATTATCCCTGAACCCGCTTCCAGCACTGGCAAAACCTGATCGGCACCGGCTTCCTGAAACAGCCAGGCCAATACGGCGGAAGTATCGAGGGCGATCTTATTCATCGGCAGCGGCTTGCCGCCGTTCGCTGATGAACGAATCAACGACAGCGTCTGAGGGCGTTGCATAGCGTTTAACGAGACCGAGGGCGTTTTGCAATCGCTGTTTGCGGGTGGCGATGCGCAATTCATGTACCTCATCCGACCAGCTCAATAAAACCTGATCACCGATGTTCACGCCCATTTTCAGGCGTATTTCTGCCGGGATGACGATCCTGCCGCCTTGTGAGACCTGTACGGATATTTGTGACATCAAGACCTCCAAATGACATTTTTAAAGCAGAATGGCATGATATAAGTATCACCAGTTGAAATCAACTGGTGATACGGCTCTGCCAGAGCGCATGTCCGGTCGCATCGAGATGGGTGAGGTAGGCGCGCAGGTCGAATTCCAGCTGGCGATAGTCCGGTTCCATATACTGGCAGAGCTGATAAAAGGCTTTGTTGTGTTCGCTTTCCTTGAAGTGAGCCAGTTCGTGTACCACGATCATGCGCAGGAATTCGGGGGGCATTTCCCGGAACACGGTCGCGACCAGGATTTCGCGTTTGGTCTTGAGTTTGATGCCTTGTACGCGCGAGATGCGCGTGTGTAGCCCCAGCGCGTTGCGCATGACTTGCAGCTTGCTGTCGAAGGCAACTTTGCTCAGTTGCCCGATGTTGCGCAAATACCGCTCCTTGGTTGCCAGCGCATAGGCGTAGAGTGCGCGGTCGGTGCGCACGTCGTGTGCCAGCGGATACTTGAGCCGCAGTCGGTCGGCCAGTTGGCCCTGTGCGATGAGCTGGTGGACTTGCGCCACCAGATTGGGCGGGTAGCCCGCAAGGTAATTGATTGATTTTTTTGGCTGCATGGCGGGGGCGGGGCAACTAAAAGCGTTCGTGTGATACCAGATAACGCCACTGTCCGGGTTGCAGTCTGCCCATCGAGATACGCCCGATACGGATGCGTTTCAGCGAGAGCAATTCCAACCCGACGCTTTGGCACTGGTGTGCGATTGAGCCGGGTACGACCCCTTTCAGGGCAAAGCGCAGCCGGGTTTCGTTCTGCCAGCTCACTTTGCATGGGGGAAGGGGTTTGCCATTGAATTTGAGTCCGTGATTGAGCAGTTTCAGTCCGCTCGGCGATAATTCACCCGCGACTTCGGCGATATATTCCTGTTCCATCGTTTGGGCATCGTCTTGCAGTTTTCGTTCTACCCGCCAGTCCTGAGTAAATATCCGCATGCCGCTGGCATGGTGTTCCAGCGGCATGCAGGGGGTCAGTTTAAGAAAGTGTCTTTTCAGCAGGTGGATGCCGGAGCAGTCGTCAGCCGATTGCGTGGCGGCACAAATCTGCGCGGGATTGGTCAGTCTGCCGGTATCCGTAAGGGGGTAGCCGGATGGCTGGTTAAACAGCAGGGTCGCGGGTGCGACCGGCGTGAGTTGAGCGTCGGGGTGTAGGGTAACTTGCTGCTGCGACACCATGAACTGCGGCGCTTCCACCACCTGTCCCGCAACGCTGACCCAGCCGCCCTCGATATAAAGTTCGGCCTCGCGACGGGAACAGGGCAGGGACGAGGCAAGGTATTTTGCGAGACGCACGGGAGCGGTCATAACGGGTTCACACGGTGGCAAGGGAGCGTATTGTAAACGTTCGGGGCGGACAGCCTGTAAAATGCGTGCATGGACGCCAATAAAAACCCTGCAAGCCGACCCAGTCTGGACGGCATTACCCTCGAAATGATCGTCACGCAACTCGCCGCGAACATGGGTTGGGAAGCGATGGCTGAAGTCGTGCCGGTGCGCTGTTTTACGCATGACCCCAGCGTCAAATCCAGTTTGAAATTTTTGCGCAGAACGCCGTGGGCGCGCAGCAAAGTGGAACAGTTGTATTTGCAGCGGGCTAAAGCGGGATTCCGTGACTGACACGCTTACCTTTGGCAAGACTCGTTGTGAACGGGTGATTGGCTTGCCTTTACTCAGTCTTCAGCGTCCAGAATCGGTACGGCCTGTACCAGCAGTTCGCCCACCTCTGCGTCGCTGAGTTTTAACAGGCGCTGGCAGGAGGGACCTAACTTGACCCATTCTTGCGTAACGCTGCATTGGGTATGTTGTTGCAGCAGATACTCGGACAACTGTGCGACAGCAATCATGTAGCGGCTGTTTAGCGAGGGGGGAATGGTGGTTGCATTGAGTGTGGCGATGTCGTGGTGGTGACGTATGGAAAGGCTGGTCTCGTCCGTCAGCCACCAGCTTTGCGCCAGCAGACACCCCACGATGGCGTGGTTGGTGGGTAAGGCGAGATCCTCTATTTCGGTGAAGCAGCGGCTGTCATCGTGGTTGGCTTCAGCCAGCACATCAAAGTAGCCGGGGCGGCGCGATAGCAGGATGGGGATGCCGCAGTCGCGGAACAGGCCGAAAGTGTAGGCATCGTCGGCACGCAGTTTGCGGTCTGTGACACGTTGCGCAAGCCAGCCGGAAAGACGCGCGATCCGCGCCGAAGCGTCCCAGAAGCGTTCCAGTCGCGGCGAACTGGGGAAGGCGCGGCGCATCACGATGCCCGCGATCGCCTTGCTGGCTATATTCAGCCCCAGCAGCATCAGCGCTTCGCGCGGGGTGTGTACACGTCCGCGAAAACCGAAAAAAGGTGAATTGGTGATTTTTATCAGGCTGGCGGAAAGCGCGACATCGCCGGCGATAAGGTTGGCGAGGTGATTAAAGTCCGGCTCGTCTTTATCCATTTCCGCGCTGATGCGGTCGAGAATGACGGGGCGTGGCGGTATGCCAATTTCCTTTAACGAATTTTCCAGTTGTGCTTCAACTGATAAGCGAGTGTCAGTCATGTTGTTTTTCTCCGCTTGTCCAGCCATTCCAGCAGCGCGGTTTCCGGCATCGGTCTGGCGTGAAAAAAGCCTTGTGTGATGTCCACTCCGGCTTCGTGTAGCGCGTCAAGTTGTGTCCGGGTTTCAACCCCTTCGGCGACGACCTGCATACCCAGTTCGTTGCCCAGCCGCACAATCGCCTTGACCACGGCGAGTGCGCGCGTGTCCTGCGGTAGTGCAATGACGAAAGCGCGGTCGAGTTTGAGTTTGCCGGCTTTGATGTCCTTTAGGTTCGCCAGGCAGGAATAGCCTGTGCCGAAATCATCAATGGACAGCGCAACACCGGCATCGCGGGCGGCGCGCAGATTCCCTTGTACTGTCATGGAATGATCCATGAACAGCGATTCGGTAAGCTCCAGTTCGATCAGTTCCGGCTTGACGTTGGCGCACAGCAATGCGGCATGTAGCGTTCGGGCAAAACGGGGTGCGGTGAACTGGGTGCGTGAAACATTGACGGCAACGGGGATAGGCAGCCCCGCTGCGGCAAGGCGTTGGGCAAAGCGCGCGCCTTCGAGCAGCGCCCATTCACCGATGCGAACGATCAGGCCGGTTTTCTCCGCAATCGGGATAAACTCGCTGGGCGTAAGCAGTTTATTGGCGCAGCGCAGCAAGGCCTCGACCGATACGACACGCCCATTGATGTCCAGGCAGGGCTGGTAGTGCAGGCTCAGTTCTCCCCGCTCCAGTGCGAGGTGCAATTGATTTTCGATTTCAAGTTCATGGCGTGCCAGATAGATGCCGAGTCGTCCCGGTATCGGTTCGGCTCCAGAAGTGACGATTCGTCCCCCGCCCGCCCGTTTGGCGGTATTCATGGCTTGATCGGCACGTTCCAGGAAAGCATGGGGATTTTCGTCAGCCGCAAGTATCGCTATACCCAGACTGGCTGAGGGATGGAGCAACAACTCGTTGAGCGGCAACGGGGTTTCGATTTCACGCAACAGCGTGGAAGCAATCTGGTTGATATGGTCGAAATCGCAATCGGGCAGAAGGCAAACAAATTCGTCGCCTGCCATGCGATACCACTGTGCGTTGACACTGATTTTGTCGCGCAGGCGCTGCGCGATTCGGGCGATATAAGCGTCTCCACCGTGATGCCCGAAGGACTCATTGACCCGTTTGAAACGATCCAGTGCAATCCAGACAATGGCAAGCGGGTGTTCGGGTGTCGCCAGTGTCGCCTGTTGCGTAATCTCGTCCAGACAATCCCCGCGATTCAGGAATCCTGTAATGAGTCCGGCTGGGTGCATGTTTTGATGACGGGCAAGAGACATGTGTTGATACAGTTGGTTCGCTTGTTATCGAGGCGTGCTTCGCATCATACGCCCAAGCTGGCGGGTTGTAACCGGCGGACGGTCTGTTTTTCGGGATGGGATGAGTCGTTTGGCAGCGCTTGTGACGAAGACGCATTGGCTTGGAGCGGAATTTGAACGAAGCGGCATAGGCCATTTATTGCAAGGTCACGAAACTCTTTGCGTCATTGGCGGGTCAACTGCACTTGAAATCGTGCCGGGGATGCCCCATTCAGTCGAGAGTGGCGGGATAGCTGCTAAACT
>JAVHSF010000051.1:0-1844 GCA_036172035.1 Gallionella sp.
CCGTTGGCCCCCGTAACCAATAACACATTCATCAAGCAGCACCCCGCTTGCGGCGAATGCAACGATTTTTCTTTGCTTGCTCAAAGTAGTATTGCTTCAATGCTTCATACAACTTATCGGCAGTAAAGAACTCATCAACTCTTTCTTTAGCTCGCCTCCCAAGTACATCTCTTAATTCCGAATCATTTATAAACCTCGTCATGATGCCTGTGAGTTCAGCCACATTACCTGCGGAAAATAACAATCCAGTCTGCAGGTCTGTTATTGAATCCGTGAGTCCGGGTATTCTCGAGCCAATAGCGGGCACACCCATAGCAGCGGCATCAATAATGATGGAACCAAACCCCTCTCGATAACTTGGAAGACACAAGACATCGGTAAACGCCAGATACACTTCATGATTAGTCACGTGGCCAACATCAATCACATTGGTAAATAAATCAGGAATTGTCGTGTGTAGTTTTGCAATCTCTCCATCCTCATCAGGGCCCACGAAGAGTAATTTCGCATGAGGAAAATCAGGCACAATCCTGCTAAAAGCTTCCAACATGTCATGCGCGCCTTTTGCCTGTGTTTTTCTGGCTATATAGGCAAATACGAAATGCCGATCATCAATAGCCAGTTTTATTCTTAAATCTTGAACCTCATTTTTAATGCGTGACAAGTCAAACTTAGATACATCCACGCCAGATAATGATCCTTGAGACAATACGGACAATGGCTTCCCCACATCTGTGATGCCGTGCTCTTGGAGAAAAGTGGATTGAGAAAAACTATCTGTCAAACAAGCCGTATTCAGCGCATTGATCAATCGATCGATCCAATAATAAAAATGCCGTGAATAACCTGCTTTTGCGACCCATGTTTGTCCAGTGAAGGTATGAAGGCGAACTGGAACTCTGCATATAAAACCCGCTAGCGCACTTAATAGACCCGCTTTGGGCATAACAGAATGAATAATGTCTGGCTTATAGCTCAGCAAAAATCGACATAGCTGAAACAGTGCAAGCCCATCTGCAAAAAGACTTGTCTTACGATTGATATCGATATCAACAAACTTCACATTTGGATACGCTGCTTGATTATTGGACACCTCTTGCCCGATCACACATACCTGAAAATCAGCTGAAATTCTATTAAGGGTATTGTGTAGATGCCAAGGCACTACATAAGAGGCCGTGATCACTCTGACAATTTTCAATTTCTTCAAAATCTGCCACCTTCCGACATCTTTCTATCGAATGCTCTAAATTTTGATATGACGATTCGCCTAGCAAATTTTGCAAGGGAAAATATAGCAGCTCCCCAATAACTGAGAACCCCTATGAGTCCTGAGCGATAAAGAATAGCGAGGTTAATTAACTCGCATTTCTCCATTTTCCACAAATTCGCACTTAATCCACCAACCCCAAAGAGTGGCTTATGTACGTACGCCAATGTGCATTCCAACCTAACGACACGAAGTCCTGCAAATGCGATTTGCTGCCAAAGCAACAAATCCTCGGCATGACGTTTACCGTATTTGAACCGAAAAGCAATATCTCGTTTCAACATCACTGTCGGAGTAGAGAAGGCATTTCTGAAGAGCAATGCCCTACTGCTGATTTCTTTGGATGGAATGCTCTTTGGCAAGCCTCCAATTTCCTCGCCTTTACTAGCTAAGGTGCATTGATGTCCGCACAAGACAACATCAGGGTGCTGCTTCATATAGGCATATTGAATAGCTAGCTTGTGTGGATGCCAGGTATCATCGGCATCTAAAAATGCAATGTATGGCTGTGTTGCTATCGCCCAGCCAGCATTTCTTGCACTGGCTGCTCCTAGGTTTTTCTCCAAAGGAATAA